>JAUWUS010000014.1 GCA_030617815.1 Gammaproteobacteria bacterium | reverse complement strand
TATTAAGAATGAAGAATGGCAACATGCAGTCGAAGCCTGCAATGTTATGTACCAAACGGAACAACCGGCTTCAATTATTGCTTTAGGCCATGGGGTCTGGTTAGCGGTTACCTATCCCATTTCCGCAGACACTTCAGTTGCAGTGCTGAATCATATTGTTGATGAAACCCCTGCCACATCAGATGGCGCTGCGGTTGCGGCTATGACCGGTTATTATATTGCCGACATTCGTTCAACGGATGAAAACCATGACAGTATGACTTTTTTAGCGAAAACTATTTTAGGTAATGTTGCCAAGCGTCACAGCAATGTACAAACACAAAAAGAAATGGACGCGTGGTTATTTAAACTTGAACTTAATGATCCGCAAGTTTTTCTGCCGCGTTTATCCCTGGTAGTTAATTCTATTGTTGGAGAAACCTGGTGGTTTGATAGAGATGAGTTACGCGCTAAATTACCGGTCAATTAATAATTTTTAGTGTATTTTATATATAAATCGTAATGAGATAAATAACATGGGTAATGCATTTCAGGATCAACTGCTTAAAGCAGGCTTAGTGACTAAACAACAAGTCAAGAAAGCGCAGTCAGCAACGCATAAAAAGAAAAAACAGCGCTCTAAAAAATATAAAAGCGTCGATGAAAATAAACTTAAAGCACAACAAGCGATAAAAACAAAAGCCGATCATGACAAGGAATTAAACAAACGAAAAGAAGAACAGGCTAAACAAAAAGCGATATCAGCAGAAATAGATCAACTCATTACAAAAAACTGTATAAAACGAAGTGATGAGTGCGAAATTGTTTATAATTTTGAACATCGTAAAAAAGTTAACCGTATTTATGTTAACGATGATCTGAGAAAACAAATAATAGATGGGAAATTAGGTGTTGCCCGTATCGAAGGCCGCTACGAACTTGTGCCAAAAATTATCGCGGAAAAAATTCAACAACGAAACGAGAAGCGCATTATTTTATTTGAGCATGAAGAGCAAGTAATTGATGAAAACGATCCTTATGCAAAATTCCAGGTTCCTGATGATTTAACCTGGTAAAAAACTAAACATGTTTATGTTTATCGTACACTTCCATTATTTTAGGTAATGCACTTTTGAAGGCCTTAATAACATCAGGGTCAAAATGTTTGCCTGATTCTTCATCAATTAAAGCTAATGCCTTTTCAACCGGCCAGGCTTCTTTATAAGGTCGACGGGAAGTTAAAGCATCAAATACATCCGCTAAAGCAACAATACGTGCCGATAAAGGAATTTCTCTGCCTTTACGCTGATATGGATAACCACTACCATCATATTTTTCATGATGCCCTTCTGCAATTTCAATGCCTATTTTAAACATTGAATAGCCTGCCTGGTTAACCTGGCTTTCACAACGACGTAAAACATCTGCACCAATCACTGGATGTTTTTTCATTTCAAGCCACTCATCATCGGTCAGTTTTCCAGGCTTTAACAATATGTCATCTTCAATTCCAACCTTACCAATATCATGCATGGGTGCAAAATTATAAACATACCGGGGATAACTACTGTTAAATTCTCCCTGGTATATACCTACATCATAAAGTTCTTTCGCTATTATATACGAGTACAAACTCATTCTAACAAGATGGTCGCCTGTTTCAGGGTCACGACTTTCGGCAAGTTTAGCTAAACCTTCAACAGCAGAAATCACCAGGCTTTCCATACCGATAGAACGATCAAAAGCGTGGCTCACCTGAGAAGTAATATTATTGAGTAATTCCTGATGTGAAGTACGATAGGCATTTTCTAAATGTGTAGCAAAAACCAGTAATGCACGTTCTTCCCCACTTATAGATAATGGGAAAACAATCATAGATTTCATATTCATACGAATAAGCTTAATGAAAAAATTATCCTCTTCACTATGATTAGTAAGCTCTCTGTCAAGGTCATCAAAACTTATTACTTTATTTTCATTAAAAACAGTTTGAATAACAGGGTGTGAAACTGCAACAGTATCACCTTCTCGTAATATTTGTTCTTCTTTAGAATAAATATGCCCTACGATCATATGTTGTTTTGAAACATCCATTCTTAACATCGCCACCCATTCTATAGGGAGTAAATCATTAAACTCCTCATAAACAAATTTAATTATTTCATCCAGATTGGTTGCCTGATAAATGCGGTCAGTCAATCCAAATAAAGAATGGAGTCTTGCAGTTAAACGATTAAAACTGTGGGTTAATTTTCCCAATTCTTCTGACTCACTTACTTCAATCTGATGAGTAAGTTCTCCCTGGGCAACACGTTCAAAAGCATCAACCGTCATTGCCATTGGTTTAAATACTTTTTTATAAACAACAAAGAATATTGTAATGGCAATTAAGAAAGATAAAATAATTGATATTCGATTTAACCAGGTAATTTGATTTAGTTTATATTCCATCATATTACGAAATGCAGCAGTGAGATCTGTTGCTGCAACCATCAAATTATCTTCATTATATAAAACATACTGTGCCGCAGCTTCCAGCCTGGGTTCATTAAGGTCGCTGCCTAACTCTTTATTTAATCCTTGTTTAAATTTATTCCATGAATTTGTCGCTGCAATTAATTCGTTACGCGCTTCTTTATTCCAGGTGCAATAAATCGCTTCATATTCTCCTGATATTTTTGGAGTTTTTCTTTTATTTTGATTAACAGAAAGAATTTCATTTTGAAAAAGTTCTGGCGCAAGTTCACGCGCCTTAAGTGAATTGATTATATTATCATACCGACCTATCAACATTTGTAACTGTTTATGGTATAGCGCGACATCACGATAGTAACTGGTATAATTTCTTGGCGCATTATCGGCGTAAGCTGTACTGTGATTAACCATTAACTGGCTAATCACTCTTAACTGGCCGGAAAGATTTAAAATAAGGTAGTCATGTTTTCGTAAATTCAATAAATAAAGTGTACTGGAAACAATAATCACCAAGACAATAAACTGTACCCCTAATGCCGTTCCAATTTGCACTTTTAATGATCGAAACAAAATACTCTCCGGCTATTATTTATCACTTAGCCTGCCTTAATTAATGGCAGATTTCTGTTAGTGACAAGATATTAATCCCGCACTTAGTTCAAGGTATATATCTGTCAAGGGAGACCATTCCTCAAATTATATATCGGCTACAGCGTATTAAACTTTATTGATTTAATAATGTAGCGTTAAAATATCACGATTTAATCACAAAAAAATTAAGTTTTATATGCCTTTATTCTGCAGCAAACTAAATTCTGGCTTAAATAGATTGTGAATATCATATACAGAGATAAAGAGTATGACGTGGTACTAAAACGGGAAGAAGTGCTAATGCATTAACAGCATCACGTAGCGTTGATAAAATAATTTAAATCTAAATATTAATTGAGTCCCTGCACAGGCAATAGGAAGCACAGAGTAAGGCAAGAATTAACACAGCTATTTGTAGCTTCCTCTTGCCTTTGCATAAACTCAATCGACAAAAGGGCCATGTTGGCGAATCGGCTCACTATGAGGTTTGCCCATACACAACATGAACTGGCTTTCTGCTAATGCTTCAATGTTCAACGCTTCTGTTTTTTCAAAAAAGTATGCTTCTCGTTCAACCACTATTTCAGCATTCACATTTAATTTTCCGCTAAGAACATAAATAAAGCCACGAAAATTTTCAGGTACTTTTTCATTCAGCTTCGCACCTGAATCAAGATTCACCCTTAAATAGCGAACCGGGGTTTGTAACTTTACCGGTGACTCATCACCAACAATAACCCTGATACTACCACCCTCAATTTCAAGCAGCGGGATATTCTCTTCGTCAACTTGTTGATAATCCGGATCTATGGTTTTTAACTTTTTAGCAAGGTTAATCCATAACTGAATACCATCACTAATACCTTGTGAGTTTGGCATTTCAGAATGCTCCATACCTCGGCCTGCGGTAAAACGTTGTGCGCCACCGGAAGTAACAGTTGAATGATTGCCGAGGTTATCTTTATGTTCGATGCTACCGTTAAACATATAGGTAATGGCTTCAAAACCACGATGGGGATGCGTAGGAAAACCATGACCCGCCCCAATTTTAAAGTTGTCCCATAAAACAAAAGGATCAAAATTCATCATTTTACTGCTCACAGGGAAAAGTCGATTAACATCAACACCATCACCTTCGCTCATTTCAACGGCGGGATGTATAAAAGTATTTTTTATCATTACATATTACCCCGATTATGTTTTTGTTTAAGATCCTGATCAGGGCCTAAAGGTACAATACGTGTTGGATTAATCATGTCATGGCTATAATAATAATGATATTTAATATGATCAAAATTTGTCGTCTCTGCCACACCATGCCATTGATAAAGTTCCAGCATAAAATTAAACAAATTTGGATAATCGACAATTCGTTTTTTATTACATTTAAAGTGACCAACATAAACGACGTCAAAACGTATTAAGGTAACAAACAAACGCCAGTCTGCTTCGGTGATCTGATCACCGGTCAAATAATGTTGCTGACTTAATACCTTTTCCATCTCATCCATGGCATTAAACAATCTATTATAGGCTTTATCATATATTGTTTGAGTCGTTGAAAAACCTGTTTGATAAACACCATTATTGATATTTTCATAAACAAGATCATTTATTACATCTATTGCTGTTTGTTTTTCTTCAGGATAAAAATCAAGTTCCCTTGCCGTCTCATCATGAATTAAATGATTAAATGAGCTATTTAACATACGAATTATTTCTGACGATTCATTATTAACAATCGTTTCCTGTTTTTTATCCCATAAAACCGGTACTGTCACTACGCCACTGTAATCTGATTGTGCTTTAGTATAAATTTCATGCATACGCATGAAATTATATAAAGTATCTCCGGTTGCGGAAGGGTAATCATCCTTGAAATCCCAACCCTGGTTATCCATAAAAGGATGTACAACCGAGACACTAATTATATTTTCAAGTTTTTTTAGTTTTCGAAAAATCAGGGTACGATGAGCCCAGGGGCAAGCATAAGAAACGTAGAGGTGATAACGATCTTTTTCTGCATCATCTGGCGTTATCCAGTTACGAAACTGTGAATCCTTTCTAACGTATTCACCATCATTACTGCTTTTATCAAACCAGTCTTCTTTTAACTCACCCTTGATTAATAAACTCACTGCTTTATTCCTTTATTTACGATTATCCAGACTAAATGCACCCGCACCATGTTCGGCCAATAACAGCAAACCACCCGCAATGGCGAAGTTCTTCATAAATAGTATCATCTGCATTTGATCACCCAAATTTTTGTGGAAAATAATGGCAGCAATCACGGTGAATCCCGCTAAAGCATACGAGGCATAACGGGTCTGCCAGCCAATTAATACTGCAAGGCCACCTCCTACTTCTAACAGAATAACCAACGGTAATAACATACCGGGCACACCCATGGCATCCATGTAGCCTTGTGTACTCGCATAGGCCTCAGCGCCCATTTTTGACAATCCAGCCAATATAAAAATATATGCCAGCAATATTCGCGCAATGACGCTATTGTATTTACTCATTTTGCTTCTCCTCTTTGAGAGTTTTAATAACCATTAGGACCATCATAGAGCATATAATTAGATATAAAAGTACAATATATTGCTGAAATACATCTAATTAATTGATATATTAGAGGAATGAAAAATTATCCCAGAATAACATTGGAGCAATGGCGAGTATTTCAGGCCATTATTGAGCATGGCGGTTATGCACAAGCCGCAGCCTACCTTCATCGTAGCCAATCCTCAGTAAGTTACTCCATGTCTCGCTTACAGGAACAGCTTGGTTTTGCCTTATTAAAGATTGAGGGACGAAAAGCATTACTCACCGAATCCGGGCAAGCATTATTACAACGCTCTAAACAACTGCTCAATAATGCTACAGAAATTGAAAATTTTGCCCATCATTTATCAGAAGGACGCGAAGCCGAAATCAGACTGGTGGTTGATGCTGCCTTTCCCAACGACTTGTTAATGAGTTCTTTAGCAACTTTCGCCAAACAAAGTCAGGGTACCCAGGTGCAATTACGCGAAATTATTCTCTCTGGAGCCAATGATGCATTACTTAATAATGATGCAGATTTAGTGATTGGCGTGAATCTTTCGAACGATGTTATGGCCGATCCCTTAATTGAAATTGAATTCCATGCCGTTGCCCACTCTGAACATCCTTTGCATCATTTAGATCGGTTAATTACCGAGGATGACCTTGAGCATTATATGCATATCGTGATCAGAGACTCTGGACAGGAGCACACTATGGATGTTGGCTGGTTAGGTGCGCAACAACGCTGGACTGTGAGCAGTATTGATAGCGCCCTGAATGCTTTACAACATGGACTTGGTTATGGCTGGTTACCAGCTGATCGTTTAGTTCAACCGCTGGGGCTGAACCAACTTAAGCTTTTAAAACTGCAACAAGGACAAACTTATAAAGCAGACTTATATATAAGTTTTGCGCATCCACAGAATATTGGTCCTGCAACGCGAGAGCTCGCAGATATCATAAAACGCGCAGCCGCTGGTTTATAACCTGAATAATATTTACAACTTCTCTTGCATAAACTCAGCAAGCTCAATGATCGTTTGGTATTCAAATAAATCAACCACATCTACTTGACCAGGATAACGATCATCTATTTGTTGATGAATTTCAGCTAACGTTAAAGAACTGATACCTGATTCAAAAAAATTGTCATTAACACCTAAGCTACCAGTTTCAATAACACTATCACAAATCGTTTTTAATTCCTGTTGCAAGGGTGTTAAATTTTCATCAACCACTGTTTCCTGTGGTTGCTTTAATAAATTCATTTCATTTAATATATCCGCATAATCACCATTGGCATAAGCATCACCCAACAGACGGCGTTGTACTTTTCCACTGGTTGTTTTAGGGATACGTTTAACCGGAATAACATGGTCTATCTCCAGACCTGATTGTTCATTTAAAACACGTGAGGCTTGTTTTGCAATGTCTATAAAATCTTTAATATCAGCCCGATATAAAATAAAAATAATAAGCTCATCACGTTGCAACTTCTCATTCCAAACACCATAAACAACCACTTTACCCAATTCAAGACTTTCTATACTTAATAATAAATCTTCAAGATCATGCGGATAATAATTTAAACCATTAGCAAAAATAATATCTTTTGCCCGGCCAGTAATAATTAACTCACCATTGTGAATGAAACCCAGGTCACCTGTATCCAGCCAGCCATCAGGGGTAATTGTGGCATGGTTAGCTTCTTCATTTTTATAATACCCCTGCGTCACATTAGGCCCACTGATTTGTATGCTACCTACCGTTTCATCGGCAAATACATTTTCTTTATCTGCAATACGTACTTTACAATCTAAAACAGGTTTACCAACAATAGCAAAACTCAAAACATCCTGACTTGTTTTATCAGTAAATTTAATTTTTTCACCCATGTTCAGCTGATGACGATCAACATGCACCGCGCGATATTCTTCACCGGGAACTGGGAAAGAAACGGCTAAGGTCGCTTCTGCCATACCATACACGGTAAACATGGTTTCACGTTTTAAACCATACTCTTTCATGGTCGTTAAAAAGCTGTCACACAAATCTATTGAAATAGGCTCTGCACCATTGTAAATAAGACGAACACAGGACAAGTCAATATTTTCCAATGGCTTTTTACTTAATGCTTTCAGGAAGTGTTTGTAACCAAAATTAGGTGAACATAATACAGTGGCTTTTTTCTCGCTCACTTTTTGCATCCATAGTAAGGGGCGACGGCTAAATAAATCGGTCGCCATTAAACACTGGTTTATACGACGGGTAAGCATATTCAGATGAAAACCAATTAAACCCATATCATGGGTTAACGGCATCCAGCCGAAACTGGAATCGCTATCGGTATACGAGCCACCTTCAATAATTGCATTTATATTGGTCATGATGTTTTTATGGGTCAGCATGACGCCTTTCGGATCACTGGTCGAACCAGATGAAAATTGAATAAAAGCCAAATCATCTGGCGCAGGTTCATGAATATTACCTTTTTCTGCAGATGTTATTTCCGATACTAATAACGTTTTTTCCTGTATTGATTTATATGCAGCAGACAGGTTGTTTTCTTCGGCGTATTGTTGAATACGCTCTATATTATCTTCGGTAGTGTATATATGCGGGCGTTCAAGTTTTTCAAAAATTTTAAATAATTTTGCACGATGCTCATCACTAATGCCGACTGCAATCGGTACCGGAATAATGCCACCTAAAATACAGGCCCAGTAAATATCAATAAACGCTTCATTACTGCGTAAAAAAATAATGCATTCATCTCCCGCTGTTAAACCTCGTTGCTGCAAGGCATGAAGTTTATGTAAAGCACGCTCATATAAATCTGCATAAGTAATCGTAACTTCTTTATCTGCTGCTTCAATATAGGTAATGGTTCGGTCGGAATTCGCTTGCTGTTGCAAGGTTTCGACTAATGTAGAAGGGGTAGAAAATGTGATCATAAAATCTGCTTTTTATCTCTTAATAAGTTTCATCATAATACTATTTTTACTGCGTAAATTCACTTGTGGATCCAGTTCAACACCTTTTTCATCCGCAACATACTCAAGCTTGAATTTTTTCGCCATAGTGCCTAAATGAATTTGCATCTCCACAATACTGAAATAATCACCAATACAGCGCCGTGGCCCGGCTGAAAAAGGAATAAAGGCAAACTTATGGCGTTTTTTGACTTCTTCCGGCGCAAAACGGTCTGGTTTAAAGGCTTCAGGCTCATCCCAGAAATCCGGATGACGATGTAAATAATACGGCGCAAAAAAGATATTGGTACCCGCCGGAATATCATAGCCACAAATATTATCGTCTGCGATAGCAGTACGTGAGTACAACCAGACAGGTGGATATAAACGTAAGGCTTCTTCAATCACCTGGCGACTAAAGGGGAGTTTGCCGACTTCGTCAAAAGTTGGAATATCACCGGCAACCCCCTTATCGACTTCATCCTGAAGCTTTTTCTCTTCAGCTGGATTTTGTGAGAGTAAATACCAGGCCCAATTAAGCGTTGTAGCCCCCGTTTCATGTCCGGCAATAATAAGTGTCATGACTTCATCGATAATTTCTTTGTCCGTCATGCCCTCGCCAGTTTCCTTATCTTTGGCCTCCATAAAGGCTTCAAGAAAGTCATCATAACGCGTTGCTAACTGACGACGCTCATCCATAAGTTGTTGAACTAATACTTTTAAAGCCCGGAACTTCAACACAAACTGGATATCCCGGGCCAGATCATAAGTCAGGATCTCAAAGGGATTTTTTCCTTCCTGCTCAATCAATTTATCCATATCGCCACTAAACAAGCAACGTAGAATAATCTCAAGAGATAGTTCACTCGTTTCACTGGATACATCAAGCAGCTCATTTTGTTCTGCTTTATCCTGCCAGCGTGCCAACCACGTCTGGTTCGCCTTTTGCATTTTTTCTGCCAGGCCCTCGATACACCGGCGACTAAATGCAGGTTGAATCATCCGGCGCTGTCTACGCCAAAATGCGCCATCACTGACAATAATGCCATTGCCAAGTAACATTTTTACCCTCTCAAAACCCGGCCCTTTTTTATAATTTTCATGGTTTTTAACCAAAATGGCCTTCACCGCATCCGGGTCGTTGATCAAAATGCTATTATTGCCCCGCAAAATGGGCTTAACCAGGCAAAAATTGCCGTATTCTGCAATATAATCAGCAACCTTTGGAAAGGACTCATCCGTGGTATTAATATCATACGGCGTTTCCGGACCGGCAGGTAAAGTGAGTGATTTGGGCTTTGTTGAGGTCATTTTTCAGATTATCAGGACAAAATGTCAATATCGATACTATATTATAAAGTCAGTCAGGAAAGAATATGTTCAGCACAACAATCTGAACAAATTGCTAACTGGGTTGAAGAATTGCCGCTAAATAAACAGCAGCAAATTAAAAAATTACGTCAGCCAAACGATCAACTGTTATCTTTAGCTGGCCTGCAGCTGCTTAAAATTGCCATGCCTGAGTTTTCAGATCAGCCCTTCTCTCTGGATCAACTGCAGTTCCCTGCACAGGCTAAACCCTTCCTGGAAGGCAATATAGACTTCAATATTTCGCATTCAAAAGATATTGTCTGTTGTGTCATATCCAGCACCACTAAAGTTGGTATAGATATTGAATTACAACGAGCAGTTAAAGACGCTACGCTTAATAAATTTTTAAACGATACGCCCGACTCACGAAAAAACAGCGGCACAGAAAATGATGTATCCCAGTTTTTTAATCTCTGGACCAAAAATGAAGCTATTATCAAAGCGGCTAATCATGGCTCAATTTACAATATGAAAGATATTCAGCATGAACCATACGGTGGATATTACCAGGATCATTTTTGGCATACCTATTCTGTCGATATAGTTTCTGCTGAAGAAAATAAAGAATATACTTGCCACATTGCCTGTTCAGAAAAAATCGAACAAGGTAAGCAAACATTGAACAAAATTAAAGCCAGACAAATTCATAAATTATAAAAAAGGGTCTTTAGTATGCGTACTATGACATGGAAACGGAAACTCGGTTACGCCACACTCCGTCCGATTGTAAAAATGGTTATATCTATTTTCTGGTGGACCTGTCGTGTCGATAAAATCGTCGGTGATGAGTATGCACAAAAACTCATAGAAAAAGGTGAACCGATTATTCCCTGTTACTGGCATCAAATGCACATATTTGGTTCATGGTATATGCGAAAATTACAAAAACGCGGTCTTAAAATTGGTTTTCTTATTAGCCCTTCAGTTGATGGTGAAGTACCAGCAAAAATTGTTGAATCATGGGGTGCCGTGGCTATTCGTGGTTCAAGCAATCGCACAGGCGCAAGAGCGTTAAAAGATATGTATAACACCATTATAAAAGATAAAGTTTCACCGGTAACAACATCGGATGGACCAACAGGGCCAATTCATAAGTTTAAACAAGGTGCGATCTTGCTGGCACAATTAACTCAAAGTCCGATGTTACCCATTGCATATATGGCGAGTCATTACTGGGAATTAAAAACATGGGATAAATTTATTATTCCCAAACCTTTTTCACGTATTGTCATAACAGTCGGTGAACCACATTACATTGACAAAAAATCGAATGCTGAAAAAATGGAAGAAGAACGAATAAAAATGGAAACTGATATAAATGAGCTGATTGCTCAGGCTAAAGCTGAACTTTAAACATGATCAAAATATTTATGCGTGTTGCCACCCATTTTTTTGGCACTTTCCAGTGCCATTGAAGCATATTGAGTAATGTCTTCAATACTCCCTTGCTCCGTTGGATAAACACAAATCCCGTAACTGATATTTAAAATAACATCTTCATTTCCAATTAAAAATGGATTGCGCATTTCTTCCATTACACGTTGTAAGGCGCTGTCAACTTCCCCATCATGTTCAATTAAATTTAAAATTAAGCCAAACTCACTACCACTCAAACGAGCAACGTTATCACTTTCACGCGTCAAATCTGTCAAGCGCATTGCAAGATTACGAATGATCTGATCACCTTTTTTATATCCATACTGTTGATTAATTTCAGATAATTTATCTATATCGAGTTTAATCACCACCATAAATTTCTTTTGCCGATTTGCTATAGAAACACCTTGTTCCAGGTGTTCCAGGAAGAGCTGGTGATTAGGCAATTGAGTTAAAGGATCGCGTAACTGCAATACATTTAAAACTTCGGAATAGCTCGATAAATTACCAGGGTCGCGTGCATTAAAATTAAAAAACACAAATACTGAAAGTATAATTAATGACAGACTATAAAATTCCAGAGGAAGTAAAATATAACCCAGTATCTGTAACAAACTTGCAACGCCTAATCCAAACAAAACAAATGATAGCGTACGCACAAACTGCCTGGATTTAAAAAACTTAAATCTTGATAAATTCAACTTTATAACCAACCATGATAATTTTTAAAAGATGGCTTAATTTTATTTAAATTAAAGAATAAAATATTTTTAATTACTTTAAAGTTTAAATTACTTGCACTTCAGGTAAATGTTCACCCAGAAGGTGAAACAATTCAGAACGATCAACTGGCTTACCTAAAAAACCATTTGCGCCGACCCGTAAGCCCCAATATTTTTCTGTTGCCTGCTCGTTGCCACTTATTATTAAAATAGGTATATGTTGTGTCAGCGGCTCTTTGCGTAAAATTCGGGTTGCCTGAAAACCATTTAATCCTGGCATAATAATATCCATCAAAATACAATCTGGTTTATCATTTTTAGCAATCTCAATACCCTCTTCAGCATTAAGCGCACTAAGAACAGTGTATCCGGTAGGTTCAAGTGTTTTTCGCAAAACAGCGATAGCAGTACGTGAATCATCAACAATTAAAATCGTTGCGATTTTCGGCAACTTGATCCGATCATCATTACGCCTGTCATGATATTCGAGGTTATCCTGATGGCGACCAAAAATAGATCTAAATCCAAAGCCCATAATTATTTCCATATTGTTTAATGGACTAACTTTATCCAATATCCCAATAAACCGCAAGAAATCACTTTTTAAATGTATATATATAATTGAAATTTGTTCTATTTAACAAATTTCACCATCAAAGCAAGATAATACCTTCATTTAAATTGCGTGATTTATTTTTTTAAAAATACCTACGCAGAGGAAGAAAGGTATATTATCCAGTTCGAAAGAGAACTTCATGAAAAAGAACACCTGCTAGTCAGTGGCAGGCTCTCAAAAGTTAAAGCATTAATATTATTGAATGAAACAAAATAAATAGCCAAAGAACGGGGAAGAACAAAAAGCAATCTGGATCAATTATCTCATGAGACTAATAAACAAGCACAGCATGTTGAATATTTAAAAAATCAAAGAGGCTAACGTAACAATAGTTCAATGACAATTTCAATTAAAATAATTTATCTAAAAAATGTTTCATTTCATTCCATGATTTTTTATCCGCTTCTGCATTATACGCTAAAGGCAAGCTAAATTTCTTTCCATATTCATCGGCAGTGGACTTGGTGAAAGAATGTTTAGCCCCCGGGTAATTGATGAATTTAAAATCAACGTTTGCAGCTTTCATTTCTTCTTTAAAACCAGCAATAGCTTCTTTTTTAACAAAAGGGTCGGCTTCACCATTTAACACGAGTACTTTTGCTTTCACCTTTCCATTTATTGCTTTTTCTTTTGTTCCAAGGCTGCCATGAAAGCTTACAACACCATCAAGATCTACACCAC
Source organism: Gammaproteobacteria bacterium (assembly GCA_030617815.1). Taxonomy (GTDB): domain Bacteria; phylum Pseudomonadota; class Gammaproteobacteria; order UBA6429; family Thiohalophilaceae; genus JAGLTQ01. The sequence goes on along the minus strand of JAUWUS010000014.1, from coordinate 22,317 downwards.
GTCGCGCCATCTCAATAACAATACCTCCACCAAAACAATAACCAATGGCGGCTATTTTATCTTTAGCAACATTATCCTGCTTTTGTAACACACGATAGGCTGCCATAAAACGTTTTTCTGCTACTGCCATGTTCTTTTTAACTGCACCAGAAAACGCGCCTGCATCTTTAGGGTGAGCCGCTTTTTTTCCATTACCATACATATCTATCGCAATTGCATGATATCCGAGCTCAGCTAACATACGTGCTCTTTTTTTAGCATAATCATCATGCCCCCACCACTCATGCACAACAATAATACCAGGACGTTTTCCTTTTATACTATTATCGTAAGCGAGATAGCCATTCATTTTTATCTCACCATCTGAATAATTAATTGTTTGCGTAATAATGTCAGCCCGCAGTTGAAATGAAAACAGCGAAAATGACAGTAAAGTTAATATGATGAATGATTTTATTTTCAATTTTCTTCTCCTTGAATTTAAACTTTCAACCTTCTCGCCCATCTACACGAGGGCGAACCCACATCGATATATATACTACGGCAAAAATAACAAATGATGATACCCATAACCAACCTGATACCTGAATAAATTGTAGATAATTTTCAGTAAATAATATAGGTAAGATAACTCGGGTTAATGCTGCAATATTAATAAGTATAAAAGACAACACCATCCAGTTATTTAATTTCATTTCTCTACCGGTATGACCAAGACTTACTCTTGCCATCATACCCAACGTCATAATCCCTATTCCACCAACCGTAAAGGCATGATATGAGAATAAATTTTCATTTATGTTAAAAATCATTAATCCTTTAATAATGAAACCAATAACAAACCAGCTATAAGCAATCTGTAATATCCATACCAGTGGAACCTGCCAAATCTTGTTTGAATACCATCCCGCGAGTCGAATAAAATGAATAATGGCGGTAAATATAGCCAGATAACCGGTAATTTTTCCATCTTCATAAATAACGTTTGATACCATAACCGCAATCACACTAAGGGGCGATAAACGTTCTATCCAATTCCATTTTGTAGTGGTAACACCATGTACACCTCTTTCAGTAAAGAAAGGAATGACACGTCCACCCATAATGACAATTAACAGGACTATCAGGTATACCATCGCCCGGCTTCCTGTAACAATTGAACTATCAATTATTTGCAGAGCACTTAAATGAACGGCAAAATTAGCGGCAGCCATCGTAAGTAAAAGAGGAATAAAAATAAAATTAGACCACTGCTTTGCCTGGATAACAGGAATAGCAAGAACAAAAGCGACTATAGGAAGAAATACCCAGTCTAATGCTGCAATAATCCAATATGGAAGATCCGGTATAAAGGGAGCAAAACGACCTAATAAAAAAATGACTGCTAACAAAACTAATCGCCATCCATTAATCATCTTTATTCCGGTCCAGTTACCCGTAGCCGTTAATAAAAATCCAGCAATCACCGCGACAGTGTAACCAAATAACATTTCATGCGCGTGCCAGCCAGCCGGAGAGTAATAACCTGAAAGTGTTATATTTCCTGACAACTGGAGAAGCCATAATGCAATAAGGATGGGAGCAGAAAAAGCGGCTAAAAGAAAAAATGGACGAAAGCCTAAAGCAAAAAGTGCAAAGGACTTTTTATTAATTTTATTTTCAGGATCTTCTATTTGTATAGCCATGAGTATTTCCTTTTATATTTATTAACCGTTTGCACTTTCTAATTCTTCACTCACTTCTAACCAGTCCATTTCTACCTGTTGCAAGCTGGATTCAACTTGTCCTTGTTCCTGTAATAATTTTTTCAAAGCATCCTTATTGCTTTCACTGTAAATATCATTGTTTGCTAATTTTTGTTCCAGCGATTCTTTACTGGAACTTAATTCCTGCATTTGTTTTTCAAGTTTTTTTAACTTGTTTTGCAATGGTTTAAGTGATTTTCTTTTTTCTGCCGAACTTTGTCGAATTTGTTTTTTGTTTTGCGCATCATTATTATTATTTGTTTTTTCTTCTGTTGTAATAACGGATGACTTCTTGTTTTGCTGACTTAACCATTGGCGATAATCGTCCAAACTTCCATCAAATTCTGATACGCTGCCATCTGCGACTAAAAGTAAAGTATCCGTCACTGTACGTAACAAATGTCGATCATGCGAAACAATAATCATCGCGCCTTCATATTCCTGCATAGCAACCGTTAAAGCGTGGCGCATTTCCAGATCAAGGTGATTGGTTGGTTCATCAAGCAATAATAAATTGGGCTTTTGGTAAACAACAAGCGCCAGTACCAAGCGTGCTTTTTCTCCGCCTGATAAGGGAGCGACAGGATCAATCGCCATATCATTATTAAAAGCAAAGCCACCTAAGTATTTACGCAGGTCACTTTCTGTTGCCTTAGGGTCAATACGTTGTAAATGTAATAACGGGCTAGCTTCAAAATCAAGTTGTTCAAGCTGATGCTGAGCAAAATAACCAATATTCAATTCTTTTGCTGGAGTGAGATCACCCTTTAAAACCTGAAGCTCTCCCGACAATAATTTAATTAAGGTCGACTTACCGGCGCCGTTATGTCCAAGTAAACCAATACGGTCACCCGGATGAATAGTTAACTTAATATTAGATAAAAGTGGCTGCTCATTATAACCAATCGCTGCATCAACTAATGTGATGAGTGGATTAGGCATTTTATCCGCTTGTCGAAAATGAAAGTTAAAGGGTGAATCGACATGCGCAGGAGCAATCAGCTCCATACGTTCCAGTGCTTTAATGCGGCTTTGTGCCTGTTTTGCTTTTGTTGCTTTAGCCCGAAATCGTTCAACAAATTTATGCATGTGCTGCACTTCACGTTGTTGTTTTTCATACGCTGATTGTTGCGTTGCTAAATACTCTGCACGACGAATTTCAAAGGCAGAATAATTACCGCTATATAATGTCACACCCTGATTTTCAATATGAGCGATCTGATCAGCCACATTATCAAGAAAATCACGATCATGTGAAATCAATAACAACGTACCTTTGTAATTTTTTAACCATGTCTCAAGCCAGATCACAGCATCAAGATCAAGGTGATTAGTTGGCTCATCGAGTAAGAGAATATCTGAGCGGCACATTAATGCTTGCGCAAGATTCAGGCGCATACGCCAGCCACCTGAAAATTGTTTAACTGCGACATCTTCCTGTGCCGTGGTAAAACCTAAACCACTCAGTAAGGTCGCAGCACGGCTATTTGCGGTATAACCATCAATCGCTTCCATTTCACTATAAAGGTGTGCAAGTGTTTCACCTTCATTATTTTTTTCAGCATTTCTGATTTTTTCTTCAAGCTGACGCAACTGAACATCGCCATCCAGAACATATTCTATTGCGCTGGTATCAAGTGCCAGCGTTTCTTGCGCAACATGAGCAATAACCAAATCCTTAGGCAAAAATATATCACCCGCATCGGCATGCAGTTGTCCAAGTATTAAGGCAAATAAGCTTGATTTTCCAACGCCATTACTGCCGGTAATACCGACCTTTTGGCCATTGTGAATGGTGAAATTAACGTCTTGAAGCAGCTCGCGAGACCCGCGGCGCAAAGATAATTGGCTAAACTTAAGCATGTGGCAAGTTTACCAGATTTAGAGGTCAATTTTGTTTAATAAAAAACATTAACCACAGAGGCCACGGAGGTTCACATTAGGGCAGGACGCCCGTAAGTAGGACAACGCAGGAGCAGTTGTCGAGAGGGAAATAAGATTCAAAAGCTCTGTGAACCTCCGTGACCTCTGTGGTTTAAAAGTTTTAAGAAAATATGTAACTCAAAATCCGAATTCACCAATCCAATTATCATTTTTAAAATCAATTTTTAACCAGTGCGGGACAAAGGACTCGGGTTTTTTAATAGGAAAATCAGTTAATGGTGGTTCATCGCCTTCATAATCAACACCGCAGGTTTTGGTCATCACCGGACGAAAACGTACCGCCAGTTGATCCGTAACATTAATTAAATCACCTTCCATATTTTCTCTAAAACGGACTTTTTTTCGGATTAAACAACTGAAATACAACTCCATCTCGGCAATAAGCGGCTTGCTACGATTAGACAATGCGCTAACAGCAGCATGGCTTAATGAAACGGTGACTTTTTTACCTAAAAGTTCTATCTGCTTATCCATTGAATGTCACCTCACTTTAAAACTTAATTCGCTGATATTTCTTTAGTTTCTTAACAGGGTATAAAGTTCCACGCCAAACGATACCGCCATTTAATAAACAGGCAAATCCCGACCACAACATCATTAGTGAAAATATAAACTGGCCTAGCGGGATAAAAAATCCAATGCTATATCGTGCTCCTGAGCTTACTTTTAATATAATCATCATTACTGGAATCCATAACAATGTCAGCAATGCCAATATATCTAACCATACTGGCGTCGAGATGGCTAAAATAATAAAAGGAGCAAAAATAACCAGCCAAATAAGACCTACCATGAGCAATAATCGTACTATCTGATAATTTGCTGCGGCACCAAAAATATTTTTCTCCAAACCAACAAACATTGCAGAAATAGAAGGGTACCAGGCAACGGACAATAATTGCGGAGCCATTGCAAATACACTTTTGCCACCCGCACGTTTAATTAATAATCCCATTCCAACATCATCAACAACTTCCATACGCAACCATTTAATACCTTTAGATTGATCCAGAATCGATTTTTTAACCATGTTAAATGCCCCTAGTCCAATTACAGTTTTTGTATTGGGGTCTTCAAGTTCATCTACACGTGTTCCCAGTAAAAACATTAAACCAAAAGTACGAATAATAACTTCTAACCAGTAATTTTTGGTTATAACATCTGGCATCAAGGCAAGATGATCGCCTTCTTTATACAAAACAAAAGCAATGGCCTTTTTTAAAACACCCGGTTTATAATTAATATCTGCATCAGTGAACAAGACCCATTCACTGTCTACGTGGTTAACTGCAACTGACAAAGCATGAACTTTTCCTAACCAGTCTTCTGGTAATTCATCTATATGAATAGCCTTAACCCTTTTATCTGTTGCAAGTTTATTAATTATTTCACCGGTATTGTCCGTTGAGCGATCATTAACTAATATAATTTTAAAATTCGGATAATCTTGCAATAATAAACTCTGAACTGCTGCTTCAATCCCTTCTTCTTCATTACATGCAGGTATTACAATATTTAAAGTTGGCCATGCATCAGGATCAACAGTGTTAAAACTGCTTAAATTTTTTAGAGAAAATATAGTTTTAATAATTATGCCATACATAAACCACCAGGCAAGGCAGAATATAACCCCGTAAATCACAATTAAATTTTCCATTCTCCAGCCTTCATGTAAATAAATTCATAGCATCTCGTTAAATTCTTATCTATTATAGTCATAGTTCATCCAATAACAGGTAATAATCATGAGTAAAAATTTAGTTATTTCAGCACTAGGTAACGACAAACCCGGCCTGGTCAATGAGTTGTCGAAAGCTATTCTTGAAAATGGTGGTAATATCAGCGAAAGTCGGATGATGGTTTTAGGTGGTGAGTTTGCCATTATGTTACTGGTAACCGGTAATCAGGATTGCATTAACAATATTAATTCCAAACTTGAAGAAATAGGTAACACATTAGGTTTAACCATTATTGCAAAAGAAACTCAGCCGCAAGAATCAAAACAAAAACGTTTACCCTATCAAATTACCGTCGTCTCCATGGATCACCCTGGCATCGTACATAACATTACCGATTTTTTATCCAGTCGAAATTTGAATGTTGAAGAAATAGAAACCAAAACCTACCCCGCCGCACATACCGGCACACCGATGTTCTCACTGGAGATGACCATAAGTATTCCTGCAGATGATTCAGTGAAAATTTTACGTGATGAATTTATTATTTTTTGTGATGATTTAAACTTGGATGCGAGTTTGGAAAGTAAGCGGTAAATAAATATTAATACTTTTATTTAATGTCTTCTTTCGGCCAGTAGCAGACACTCAAGAAATTTAACTTTATCTATAGTCATTATTAAAACCGGACATTCAACGTCATAATTAACGGGCGGTGCGTTTTTTTGTGCCGCCTGAGTTGAACTGCCTTGTTAGGACATTTTTTAATCTTGGTTTCATAACTAAGCCTTCGATAGAACAATTATTATGGCCACCAGAACTCCACCACCTAGCGCAACAAAACTATATCTCTTATGTTCTTGTTCTGCTTTAGGTAAGAGATGCGTTGCACCTACATAAATCAGTGCGCCCGCTGATAGTGACAATAATGCCCCTAGCATTGGTTTATCAATTTCACTTATGATCGGGTATGAAATAAGCATACCAACCGGAGTAGTTAAAGCGGCTGCAAGAAATGCCAGGATCATAGCACTTCGCTCTTTAAACCCACCTCTCAATAGTAATAGATAAGTAATTATGCCTTCAGGAAATTCATGCAATACCATACCCGCAGTTGCAAGAAATCCAGTAAATATACTCACCGTAAAAGCGATGGAATAGACAAACCCATCTATAAGCGAATGAAAACCTATGCCTATCATTGGAATAATACCAATACCATATTGCTCTTTTTCAGGATCTTTTTGACACACGAATGCAGTAATAAAGCGATTAAATAAGTGCAAACCAAAAAAACCTACCAATAGATAGATTGATGCGTTGGGATTCATCGTTAAAGATTTTGGGATAATGTGAAGAAATGAGGCGGAAATTAGTACACCCGCTGCGAAACACATAAAATATGTACTATTACGTTGTCCCCAATCAACATAATTGCGTATTGTATAAATGCCTATTGAAGTAACGGCTGCCGCTAGTGAGCTAGTAGCAAGAGCTGTCCAGAAAGTATTTTCCATTTAAAACCTATTTAATATATTATCCGCCGCGACGGCGTTGTCCTCGACCTTCTCCCTGACCTCCGCCTCTTTCTACACAGCGCTGAAAAGCAGGAAGATGATTTTCTTTTGATGCTCTCTGTAATTGAATGAGTACATCCTGAACATCAGGGTATTCTTTTGTTGAATCAAGCAGCCTGTCATACATTTCTGCATTTTCGATTTCAGCTTCAACCCCGAGATGACATGCATCAAGAATAGATGAAGGAGCTTCAATACATGAGTTCCAATCATCTTCGGGCACAGTAATGCCATATTTTTTAAACAAGGGTAATAAAGCTTCAATATGTCGGCTTTCCGCTTCTACGATATTAATAAAAGGTCGTATTTCACCAAATGTACTTATTACAAGGCGATATAGTGCACATGCCTTATACTCATCATTGATTGCTTCGGTAAGAACACTGCTTAATGTCTCTGACATCGTATTCTCCTGTGTAAATGTAGAGGAACAGTTAATCCTGAAAGCGGTCATTTAAAACTTACTTTAAATTGCCAGTTATGTATAACCCTCTAGAAGATGTTCCAAAGCGGGACGCATCCGTTGTACGCACGCTCGTCCTTCGTTAATAGCTATGGCTGCCTGATCAAATTCCATAAGTCCTAATTCTGACAATCGTGGTGAAAGAATAATGTCAGGAGGATCACCTGCCATTCGACTACGGGTAAGACGGTCTTGCATGATATTAATGGAACTGGCTGTTACATCAAATAAACCAGGAGAGTCCAGGCTATCACCAAATAATCTCGATAAAAGAATATCTTTTTGTTCATGAAGACTATTTTTTAATTGTGATGTTACTCTTTCCAGAAGCGTTGTTTCATTGTCATTACTTTTGTTATCTATACTTGTGTTTGGTTTAATCTGTTTACGATTATGCTTACCAACAATATCACCATTTAGATTTACCGCGATTACAACATCTGCCCCCATGGCGCGACATAATGATACTGGAACTGGATTGGATAAGCCTCCATCAACCAGCCATCGACCATTTATTTTAATGGGTGTAAATATACCAGGAAGTGCAATTGATGCACGTAATGCATCAAGGATAGAACCGTCTTGAAACCAAACTTCTCTACCCGTATCTAATTCAGTTGCGACCATTCCGAACTGACGAGGCAATGATTCAATGGAATCTTCTTCTATACATGTACGAGCAAGTTCTAACAGTTTTTCACCTTGAATAAAGCCTCCGCCCACTATAGAAATATCAATATAATTGAAAATTTCTTTCCAAGTCAGTAAACGTACCCAACTATCAAGTTTATCTAACTGGTTACTCGCATAAGCAGCACCTACAATTGCGCCGATTGAACTCCCCGCTACAATTTCCGGGACTATTCCTATTTTTGCTAACTCCTGGATAACGCCAATATGTGCCCAGCCTCGTGCCGATCCACTGCCCAAGGCAATTCCAATTTTTGGTTGGGGTGTAACTTGCTCAATCATATATTAAGATCCATTTTCCTAATTATCTTTTATGTTTACCACTTCGCCAAATGGATAACACTAGCCATATGCCACCGATAAACGCACCTGTAAATCCAAGAAATCCGAATAGAGGTAATCCAAGTAGCGTGGGCCCCCCTTTGACAGTCATAACAATGGAAGAACCAATAATTAAAGAAGCCGTTACAATACCCACTGTTAATCGGCTAGCTGCACGATCCAACCGCTCGGCAAAGTTCTCTAATCGAGTTACATCGATCTTAACTTGAAGTGCTCCTCGACGAGCAAAGGTTAATAATCTACGTAGATCTTCAGGCAGGCTAGTAAGAAGATTGACTGTACTGATCACACTTTGCAATCCACGTTTTGCAAGTGCATCAGGGGTATAACGTGCAAGCCACGTGCTTCGTATAAATGGATGTATTTCCGACGCCATATCAAATTCTGGATCAAGTTGTTGTCCCATACCTTCCAATGTAATTAATGCTTTAACCAATAAAGCTAAATCCGGCGGCAAGTTAAGTTGATGTTCACGCAGCAGAGCCATGAGATCAGTCAGCATGCTGGTTATGCTAAGTTGTTTCAATGGTATGCCATGATACTGTTCAATAAATGCATCTACTTCATTAGATAGATTTTCAGTATCAATCTGGGTGCTACTCGTCCAATCCAGAAGAACATCAACAGCTACATCTACTTTTCGTTCAACAAGTCCATAGATTAAATCGAGCACTTGATAACGTCGCTGCTCTGATAAACGTCCCACCATGCCAAAGTCTATGAAAACAATACGTTCTTCTGATAAATAAAAGACATTACCAGGATGGGGATCGGCATGAAAAAAACCATCCTCCAATACCATTTTGAGTACAGCGTTTGCTCCACGTTTTGCCAATAATTTACGATCCAATCCTGCTTCATCAACTGCCTTGAGATCACTTCCAGGAATACCTTCTATATATTCCTGCACGTTCAGTCGTTCACAGATCCATGACCAGTACACTTTAGGTATTACAATGTCAGGGTCATTTTTGAAATTATCGGATATCCGCTCGGCATTACGACATTCGCCAGCAAGATCTAATTCTCTGTGTAAGGAACGTGAAAATTGTCGCACCAACTCCCTAGGTTGAAAATGCTGCATTTCCTCGATTTCGATTTCTGCCATTTCTGCAAAACGTGCTAACAAACGAAGATCTGCTTCAACAGTTGGGCGGATTCCTGGACGGCGTATTTTTAAAATAACATCTGTTCCATCCACCAGCTGGGCTCGATGCACTTGTGCTATGGAGGCAGCAGCTAATGTTTGCGTGTCGAATGAAGAAAATACTTGATCTGCGGGTGCACCAAGATCTTCTTCCAACTGAATGCGAAGTTTTTCAAAGGGTACAGGTGGTACTTGATCCTGGAGCTTTGAGAATTCATCGATCCATTCAGGTGGGAACAAATCGATACGTGTAGAAAGAACTTGTCCTAATTTTACAAAGGTCGGTCCCAAATCTTGCAATGCTTGACAGACCCGTTGTGGTGGTTCCATACGAGCATATTGTTTAGCATCTTTCCAGTGCAGAACTTTACCGGCCTTTTCAAGAATAGAACTTAATCCGAGACGCCTTACAGCATCACCAAAACCATAGCGAATCAAGATAGAGGCGATATCATGTAATCGTCCCAAATCTCGTGCAGCACTCAGTCCTTCCCAAAGCATGACGGTTAGCTACTCCTTGTCAGATTTGTTTTTACTTTCAGATTGTAACGTATCGGCAATGCCTTCAAGTATACCTGCTGAAGCACTTGCAATATGAGCGACAACATCTGCAGTAGCCTTAATAGTGGCAGATGCCGTATCTTTTACTGTATTACCTAGTTTCTGATTCAGTGAAGTGGCTGCGTCTGAAGTTGTCTTGCCAACATTAGTACCACTTTGTTGTGCATGTTTCACTAAATCACTTAATGTTTCTTTGACAGTTTCATTAGTACCTTTTGCTACATCACGCACTGTGTCAAAAAATAATTCTTCTAAAGTTAGCAGATCATCTAAGGCTTGTTTTAAATCATGGCTACTGAAATCTTTAATATGACCCGCTGCTTCTTCAATAGCGAGCTTAGATGCTTCAGCAGATTTTGCCAATGCATCATCCATGCCTGACATGGCATCTGTTAGCGCATCTTTAGTTTGTTCACCTTTATCTTCTGCACCAATGCTAGCACCTTCCATGACGGCATGAATCACTTTATTTATTTTTTTTGTATCCAGACGTCCCTCGCTTAGAGCTTTCAAAGTTAAAGCTCGAACGTCATGACGAATATCATCGCTTCGTTCAACTGTTGTACGTGCAATTTCTTTCACTATTCCAGCATCAGTTTCTTGTCTATTTTCTTTGCTCATTGTCTTTCTCCCTTTAAATTAAATTTTATTCTTACGTTTAATTAAAATTCTAAATCATGAAAACAAGTTAATCAGTTTTTCATCATACGTTGATACAATAGAGGAATAATAAAAACTGCAAATATTGCAGAACTAATAGAGCCGGAAATAAGTGCTATCGCCAGCCCACCAAAAACAGCATCGGGTACCATGATAGCTGTTCCTAATGCGATTGCTAATGTTGTTAGTAAAATAGGCCGTAATCGTATTGCTCCTGCTTCCCGAACTGAGTCCATTAAACTATAACCTTTCTTTTGGTAGTCTTGTGCAAAATCTATAATCAGCAATGAATTACGAACGACTACACCTGCTAACGCAATGACACCAACCATAGAAGCCGCTGAAAATGTTTCACCTAAAATCCAGTGTGCTGGAAATACACCTATCAGTGCAAGAGGTACAGCAGACATCGCGATTAGTGGTAAATTAAACGAGCGATAATAACCAACTAATAATAGATAAATAACAGCCAACGCCATACCTAATGCCAATCCCATATCGCGAAATGCATCCAGTGTCAGACGCAGTTCACCCTCCCATAATAATTTGTAACCTTCCAGTGAATTGACGCTAGCAGGAATAAACCCCAGATTTGCAGTTTGATTTGTTTGTCCTTCAGAAACATTAATACCATCAAGACGTCGATCAAGATCAAGGACTGCATATACTGGTGCGCTTGAAATTAACTCACCACCAATATATTGAACGCGTTCAGAATTTTTATGATTAATAGGTTTAAGTTGCTTTGTTTTAATAACACGAATGAGTTCGGATAAGGGAATATTTTTACCTTCACTGTTAGTAACAAATGCGCGTTCCAGCATGTGAGGGTCTATTCGTTGGTTACGAGGAATGTGAAGTCGAATAGGAACAGGTGATCTTTCCGTTTCAGAATGAAGATGACCCAGTATTTTATCTTGCATTAGTTGTGACAGTGCTTGCGATACCATAGCGGGATTAAGCCCTGATAAAGCAATTTTATCTCGATGTAATTGCAATCGATATTCTATTTTATCCGCAGGTATGCTGGTTTGTATTTCAACCATGTCATATGTTTTATTAAACTCTTTTTCGACATGTTTTGAAAACCTGTTTAGAGTATCTAAATCCGGGCCATATAGTTCTGCCAGAACAGTTGCCCTGACGGGTGGGCCTGGAGGATCTTCTAGTAATTGAAATACGCCACCAGGATATTGACTGGCAATTTTATTTACTTGTGGTCGTAATGACCGAACGAAATCAATGGAGCTTTCACTACGATCAAACTTATTTTTTAGGTTAACCCGAATATCAGCATATTGTGAACCAACTTGTTGTCCACTGCCGCGTAATTGACCATTAAAATCAATAACAGAAGGAATACCAACATAGGTTTGATAGTTATCGACAATGTCGTATTGATGCAACATTTCTCCTAGTTCTCTTGTCGCGCGATCAGTGGTTTCTAATGGTGTATTTTCTGGCAAATGAATATGAATCAAAAATGTATTCTTGTCATCTTTGGGAAGGAAAGCTAGCGGCACACCTAAAAAAGAGGTTTGTCCTGCCACACCTTGTGGTCGTATAAATTGCCATGCAGGTTGCAGCATAGATAACATTAATAAAAAAATAACACCGAGATAAAATAAATGGCGCACTTTTTTTTGCTCCAACAAGATAGTGATTAGTTTACGGTACGTATCTTGTAACCGCGTTGGTTCTTTACCCCGAAGATGCTGGTGTTCATGTGGTCCTTTATGCCCAACTGAAGTTATCAACCAGCGGCGTGCTAACCAAGGTGTCACTGAATACGCAATAATTAGTGACGCAATCATGGCTACTGGGACGTTGAACGCGATTGGAAAGAAATACTCACCCAGCATACCACTGACTAAATTCAATGACATAAAAACAGTAACAACCGTAAATGTTGCCAGCGTTGTTGGATTACCAATTTCATTCGTGGCAATGATAGCGGCTTTGGTTTTACTGGCTATGTCTGCATCTGGCGGTAATTCATCAAAATGACGATGTATATTTTCAATAACAACAATGGCGTCATCCACTAGCATACCCAATCCAAGAATGAGTGCATAAAGTGTGATGCGGTTAAGTGTTGGCCCAGCCATTAAATCAACACCGATAACAACTGAAAAAACCAATGGAATGGTAACCGCTACAATTAAAGCCGCCCAGCGACCAAGAAAAATCAAAAGAATGACGGAGACCGCAAGGATGGCAATTATTAAATGTTCTACTAATTGGGTAACAGTACGATCGGCTTTTATGCCATCATCACGTGTAATAACAATATTGACTGCCTGAGGTAAAAATCCTTCCTTCATTATATCGACACGTTTTCGTAACTCAGTTGTCAAATCTACTGCATTTACACCTGTGCGTTTAGCGATTGCTAACGTAGACGCAGCCATCTCTGCATTAAGTTTGTTATCCGTTCTAATGGTTGAATCTCGAAATGAAAAACGAGTAAATTGTGTTCGCTCAATAGGTGGGCCATCAATAACGTTGGCTAAATCTGATATACGGATAATTCGATTTTTTTCTCTGTAAACAATAATATTTTTAATTTGTTGAATATTTTCTAATCGACCATCCACTCGCATGGCAATGCTTTCATTATTATAAACACGGCTACCTAAAGACAGGTTATTATCTGAATTTTGTATTGCAGATGATAACTGATTAACCGTCACTCCATATGACTGCAATTTTTCTGGTTGCACTTCAATTCGTATCTCACGTGGTAAACCTCCTGTGACATAACCGATGCCAGCTCCTTTAACACTTCGAAGTCTTTCCAACATCCGTTCAGCCATTCCACGAAGTTCATGATCGCTGTATTCAATTGAAGAGAGTGTTACGGTAAAAACAGGAACATTATCAATGTCAATTACCTTTATCACTGGCTCAGCAGCACCGGGTGGCAGATACTCTCGATTGCGTAATACGTGGTCATACAAACGTACAATTGCATCATCCTTGTTTTCACCTACCTCAAACTCCAGTGTTACTCGCGCCATGCCTTCAAGTGCCGTTCCATAAACATGTTTAACGCCATCAATTGAAGCAAGATCTGATTCAAGTGGTGACAACAACAGGTTTTCTACCTCGAGCGGAGAAGCACCAGGCATCATGACGATGACTTCAGCTGCCGGCACCACAATCTGTGGATTTTCTTCTCGTGGTGTAAATATGAGTCCCACACTTCCGAGGATGATAAGAGCAAGCATCAGTAATATGGTGAGCTTTGAATCAACAAAATAACGGGCTAAGCGCCCAGGAATGTTTAAGTTATCAATTGACATTGGACTATATTAAATTTACCTGATCGCCTTCATGTAACTGATCAGATGGAGAAATGACAATAGACATATCTAACTCTAAACCTGATAGAACCTCATGTTTATTTCTCCAGACTCTACCTAAACGAATACTTCTAAAACGCAAAGTATTTGTTTCATCAACAATGAATACACCCTTGATGCCGGCACGTTTAATAATGGTTGATTCTGAAATAACTAATACTGGTTCTTCACTAAATATGAATTGAGCTTGGCCAAATTGACCTGGAAGTATGTTTTCATTATCAGGTAGCTTAATTTTAACTTTATAACTACGGGTAGCTTCATCTGCAGAACGTACAATACTTCTTATTTGACCACTAAGTAGTTTAGTGTTGGGCTCAACAAAAATAAAAATGTTTTGATTAAGAGATACCTTATTTATGCGACTAGAAGGTAGATAAACTTCAAAATCCATTTCACCTAATACATCTAGTTGTAAAATAGGTTCCCCCATCAAAGCAAGCTCACCTGAATCATGTAAACGTTCACGCACTTGTGCATGTACGGAACTGGTTATCGTCGAATATCTACGTTCTTGTAACTTTGCACTTAATTCTGCTTTAGTTTTTTTGAGTGAGGCATCAGCTTGTAACTGTCTCACAATTGTATTGCGTAGTTGATCTTTAGATATCGTTGAGCGCTTCACCAAATCACGAAAACGTTTCACATCAGCATTAGCATCCATAAGCTCAGCTTTTGCAGCAGATACTGCAGCTTCTGCCCCGCTAATGTTTGCTTCAACTTGCGCGTCATCAATCTCGACAAGTACATCTCCGGGTTTTACAACATCGCCTTCATTAACCGCGACACGCTCGATAAATCCTGTAATGCGAGATGCAATTTTAAGTTTTTCTTTTGTAACAACAGTTCCGGGGACAGGAAGTATTATGGGGAGTAATTCTTTCTTAACAGTTATTACATTTACATCATGTATGATTTGCTTGGTTGTTTTATCACTATCATCACTACAACTAATTAAAAGTACTGAAATAATCAGTATGTAAAGGGCTGGTAGCATTTTCATTTACTAAATGCTCCCATTAGTATTTTTGTGATATGTTTTGCTATTACTTGAGGGTCATTATGTTTCTTTAAACAACCCGGTAGATAACGCCGAATGGGTTCAACATCGAAATGAAACAAAATTAAACCCGCCATGGAAATGGCCGTAAGATGTGCATCACAATCAGGCGCCAGCTCTGTAGCCAGTTCGCGTAAAGCCGTAAAGGGGGCAACAAACGCTTGGTCAGCCAGTAATTTCAGACGTTCATCATCTCCATCAAGTAATTCACGTTGAAGTAACGCTCGAAAATCAGGATCGCTGGACATCTGTTTTGTAAAATCAAATATAAATCGTTCAAGGCGTTCTGCAGGTGAACCGTGGGTATTTAAAGAGAACTCAACAGCCGATGCATTATCTGCGAATGCGTGGGTCATCGCAGCAATATAAAGATTTTTTTTATCTGGATAATGGTGATACAGCGCAGCACCACTAATACCAACCTCTTTAGCTATATCTCTCATAGAAACGCCTGAATAACCAGAGCGAGCAAACAATGGAATTGCTTTATCGAGGATAAATTGAGCCGTTTCCACAGGAATTTGTTTAGTTTTTGTCTTCATCTGTACGCTTACTTAACGTTCGTTAAGGTAAATTTAGTAGTTAAATTAGCCTGAGTCAAATTAATAATGAAATTTAGTGATATGTGAAGAAAATGAATGTTAATACTTTGTATTAACACCTACTATTTGCAGAATAGCAGACATTGAAGTGATTCTTATTTAAAGGCTGCTAAGGGTCGCTAGCTGCCGTTAAAATATAGTAACTTATTCGACTACAGTTTTAACTATACCCGCCGCTTCTTTAGCCCGTTTTCTAGCATCATCAACATCATTCCCATACGCTAATGCTACACCCATACGGCGTTTTTTAAAGGCTTCAGGTTTACCAAATAATCGAATATCGGTTTGTGGTATGGCTAAGGCCTTTTCTATTCCTTCAAAGGCAATGCCCTTTTCATCCATTTGACCATAAATAACCGCACTTGCGCCGGGTTCACGTAACGCGGTTGAAACGGGTAAACCTAAAATTGCTCGAGCATGGAGTTCAAATTCATTTTGATACTGCGTCGCCATGGTCACCATACCAGTATCATGTGGACGCGGGCTGACTTCGCTGAACCAGACATCATCACCTTTAATAAAAAGTTCTACACCGAATAAACCACGTCCACCTAAATTACTGGTCACCGCTTTAGCAATATCTTGTGATTTTTGTTTTGCTATCTCGCTCATAGCTTGTGGTTGCCAGCTTTCAACATAATCACCGTCTACCTGAATGTGCCCGATGGGTTCACAAAAATGTGTTTCAATTTCGCTTTGCCCATTTTCACCCGTTCCATTTAAAGCTCGAACAGTTAAAAGAGTAATTTCATAATCGAACTTAATCATTTCTTCAACAATCACCCGACCGCGATCAACCCGGCCTCCGCTCTTTGCATAATCCCAGGCGGTTTTAATATCGGCTTCATTTTTAATGGTTGATTGACCTTTGCCTGAAGAAGACATTACCGGTTTAACGATGCAGGGATAACCTACTCCATTTTCAATGGCTTGCTTTATTTCTTCCTGACTTTCGGCAAAGGCATATTTTGATGTAGGCAGGCCTAATTCTTCTGCGGCAAGACAACGTATGCCTTCGCGATTCATGGTCAATTGTGCCGCGCGGGCTTTTGGAATAACTTCAGCCAAACCTTGTTTTTCTATTTCAGCTAACATGTCGGTATCAAGTGCTTCAATTTCCGGCACGATAAGATGTGGTTGCTCTTTTTTCACCAGTTCAAGTAATGCGTTCCCGTCCGCCATATTAATGGTGTAAGCACGGTGCGCAACTTGATGACCGGGTGCATTGTCATAACGATCAACCGCGATCACTTCTACGCCTAACCGCTGTAATGCAATAATGACTTCTTTACCCAGCTCACCTGAGCCTAATAACATAACGCGTTTTGCTGTTGCCGAGAGTGGTGTACCTATTTTCATGCTTGAACCTTATTTAAGAAATTTCAAACATTAAACCACAGGGGACATTCTTTATACACATAGATACGGACAAACAGATAAAACTGCCTTACAATAGGTAAAAATATTAGATAGTTACAGGGATTATCACGTGAAACTGACTGTAAAAGAATTTAGAAACTGGCAACATAAAAGCATCACCCTGCTGGGTATGTCGGGTGTGGGGAAAACTCGCCTGTCAAATATGCTGCCAAACAGTGAATGGTTTCATTTTTCTGGTGACTACCGTATTGGTACACATTATCTTGATGAACCTATTCTGGATAATATTAAGAAACAGGCCATGCAGGTTCCTTTCCTGAGAGATTTACTGCGCTCTGATTCTATATATATACAAAATAATATCAGCGTGAATAATCTACAACCTGTGTCGAGTTTTCTAGGCAAATTGGGCGATCCGGAAAAAGGTGGCTTACCGTTAGACGAGTTTAAACATCGGCAGGAACTTCATCGTCAGGCAGAAATTGCCACTATGCGTGATGTCCCTCGATTTATTCACAAAGCGCAGGAACTTTATGACTATAAAAATTTCATAAATGATGCTGGCGGTAGTGTATGTGAACTCGATGATGACGAAACACTGGGAATTCTTGCAGAACATACTTTGCTTTTGTACATCAAAGCGACTGAAAAAAATGAACAGGCATTAATTCAACGTGCAGAATCTGATCCTAAGCCGTTGTATTATCGTGAAGCCTTCCTGGATGAGCAGCTTGCGGTTTATATGAAAGAAAATAGTCTGGAATACATTGCGATGATTGATCCCGATGAATTTGTTCGCTGGGTATTTCCAAAATTATTTTATTCACGCATACCGCGTTATGATGCGATTGCAGAAAAATACGGTTATACCATTACCACTGATGAATTATCAAAAGTGAAGAATGAAAAAGAATTAATGAACTTAATTGAAAAAGCTATAAAAAAACAAGAATAGAGATTAAATAATGCCATTAGTTGCTAACTCATCACTACCCACGTTTGATCGCCTGAAACAGGAAGGCGAAACGGTTTTAAACCGGGATAATGCGGTACATCAGGATATTCGTGAACTGCATATCGGTTTACTGAATATGATGCCTGATGCTGCGTTATCTGCAACCGAACGTCAATTTTTTCGTTTAGTCGGTGAAAGTAATTCTATTGCACAATTTTACATGCATCCCTTTACCCTGAAAGAGTTACCGCGTAACGAAAAAGGACAAGCGCATGTTGAAAAATTTTATGAGTCCTTTGAGCAAATAAAGGAACAAGGACTTGATGCGCTCATTATAACTGGTGCAAATGTAACCGGCCCTGAACTTTCAGCAGAGCCCTTTTGGCAACCGCTGATTGAAGTCATTGACTGGGCCTACGAAAATGTTACCTCAACACTTTGCTCATGCCTAGCGACTCATGCTGTCCTGGAATTTCGTTATCAGCAAAAAAGACGACCGCTGGGATTTAAACGCTGGGGGGTTTACTCTCATGGTGTAACAAATCGTAGTCACCCTCTAGTTAATGGCGTTAATACCCGTTTTGATGTGCCGCACTCACGTTATAACCAAATTGATCAAGAGCAATTTGCAGAGGCAGGTTTACCGGTGTTAGCAAGTAGCACCGAGGCTGACGTTCATCTTGCGGTGAGTGAAGATCAATTTCGTTTAGTGTTTTTACAGGGACATCCTGAATATGACATTATTAGTTTATTAAAAGAATATAAACGCGAAGTAAAACGCTTTATTAATAATGAGCGTGATGACTACCCGATTTTTCCCGAAAATTATTTTTCATTACAGGCGCAAGCGTCATTAAATGAATATCAGAATCAAATCATTAGAGCTAAACAAACTAAACAGGGAATACCTGAGTTTCCTGAAAAATTGATAAGCGATAAACTTGATAACACCTGGCATGATACCGCTGAAGCAATCCTTAATAACTGGATTGGTAAAGTTTACCAATTAACGAATATCGATCGTAAAAAACCATTTCAGGACGGCATCGATCCGAAGAACCCGTTAAGTTTATAATCATGTTACATTTTTTTGGACGAAGCTTATGGTTATTCTGGTGCTGGATTGAGCTCAGCCTGTTCACACTTTTTCTATATGCCCTGGCATGGTTACCACATGTACTCATTAAATCCTTCTATTCAAAATTATTTTATATCTGGTGCCGATTTTTTACTCGCGCACTCGGAGTAGATTTAAGACTCCATGAAAAAAATATAAACCCACTACCAAAACAATATATTTTAGTTGCTAACCACCCTTCTGCTTTTGAAGATATTGGTGTCCCTGCTTTATTTGATGTTCACCCGCTTGCCAAAATGGGCGTGAGGAAATGGTTTTTACTGGGGAAAATCAGTGAAGCTGCAGGAACGCTTTTTGTTAAACGTGATAGCAAAGAATCTCGCAATGCTGTGGTTGATCAAATTATTGAAAAACTGGAACAAGGTGAGAATATCGTTATTTTTCCTGAAGGTGGTTGTAAAGGACGACGTATATTTGAAACTTTTCAATACGGTGCTTTTGATATATCTATTAGAACAGGTATCCCAATCTTGCCTGTATTTTTACATTATGAAGCGCAAGATCGATTTGAATGGCGTGACCCGCAAATTTTGATCGAAAAATTCTGGCACTTTATGACCAGCCGGAATAATCGGGCCAATTATTATGTCTATGATGCGATTAAGCCTGACGATTTTAAGGATAAAAAAGAATATTCAGAATATGTCCTGAATAAATTTCTTGAGTGGCAGAAACGTTATTTAGATTAATTTGTTGTTAATCCCCTCAAGCATTATTTTACTGTTATTGTAATCAACAGGGATTGAGAAAAATTCACTTTCAACTTTTAATACAAGATTAGGAAAGCTGTCTGCATAAATTTCTCTGGCCATATTTATTTCCTCTATTAATTTTTCATGTGTTTCATCCGAGTTTAAATCTTTTTTAAATTCTTCAGGCAACAAATTCAAGTTGCTTGCCAGTTCAGTTAGAACAATATTATCTGAAGGATTAAGGGCATGCTGGTAATAGGCTTTTTGTATTTCGCGGGTCATTAAAATGTCATACTTTTCACCTTGCTGGCGAGCGGCAATCACTGCGCGACAGGCAGGATAAGTCGAACGACGTGGACTATTCTTCGTCCAGAAATCAAAGTTAAACTTTATACCGGGTATCGTGTCCTCTATACGTGTCCAGTTGTTTTTTATATGCTGTTGCATACTGACTGGCATTGGAGAATCAGTATCAGGTGCCAAACCACCTAAAAGACGACGAACCTCAATCTCATCAGGTAAAGAGGCAAGTAACTCATTAAGTGTTCTGGAAAATCCCCAGCACCAGCTACACATTGGATCATGGACATAATAGAGAATGGCTTTCATAATTTTTTATATGTACTTAACGTTACTGACGATTATCTATAAACATAGTGATAATAAATGATTAATCTAATCATAAGCCTTATGAGATGAGCTTGCAGCTACAATTTTTCTTTTTAACTCAAAAAAATAAACCACACGACTGCATGGACGCAGAAGGTAGGGCAACGCAGGAGCAGTTGCCGAGAGAATTCAGGGCTTATTGATTTTAATATGTAAATTTTACATATTAAATGTATAATTTGCATTACATATAAATACATCCTAGGCACTATTTAAAATCATGAATCGAGTAAAAATATACAGTACCGGCGTTTGTCCAATTTGCGAACAAACCAAGAAATTATTAAAAAAATGGAATATTGATTATGATGAGGCCAGAATTGATCTTGACCGCGATCAATTAAAAGAAATGCTCGAAGTGACAAATCATGCCCGCATGGTTCCGCAAATCACCATAGATGGAAAATGGATTGGCGGATTTACCGAGCTCACAGAAATGCATATGGAAGATGAGCTTGATGAGCTCATGAATAATTAAAAACAGGAATAAATATGTTAGAGACAAATGAATATTTTGACGGAAAAGTAAAATCAATTGCTTTTCAAACAAACACCTTGCCCGCCACTGTTGGCGTTATGGAAACAGGTGAATATGAATTCGATACTGCAAAAAAAGAAACGATAACTATCGTTTCCGGTGCTTTAACAGTAAAGCTGCCTGATGCAAATGACTGGCATACTTATAATAAAGGTGAACACTTTATTGTTGCAGCAAATCAAAAATTTCAATTAAAAGTTGGAATTGCTACAGCTTATCTATGTACCTATGAATAGGATAAACTAAAAATCATGAAACTTTATCTTATGCGCCACGGTGAAGCACTATCTTCAGATAAAGATCCCCAACGTGGATTAACAGACAGTGGGAAATTAAAAATAAAACAGCTGGCTAAACACCTGCAACAACAAAATTTAACATATAACCATGCTTATCACAGTGACAGAAAACGTGCGCAACAAACAGCTGAGATTATCACGCAGATTGTTTCACCGAATATTAAACCAACTTTGCTTGGAAATATCACACCGAATGATGATCCTGGTTTGTTAATTACAGAAATTAATGACTGGAATGAAGACACCCTTGTTACCAGCCATCTCCCTTTTGTTCCAGACTTAATAACTTTACTCACAAAGCAGGATGTATATACATCAGGTATTAGTTTTGAAACCGGGACAGTTGTCTGTCTGGAAAAAGATAATGATTCCAGCTGGAATATTAAATGGTCAAGTTCTCCATCACAACTTTAGTGATTTTATATCTGCTATATTTAATATAATTATATTAACAGGAGCACATAATGGGACAAATAATTACACAACACAAAGGTGGTATGTTATTTGAAACCGAAATGGGAAAACACAAACTTGTCATTGAGGGTCCAGAATCATGGGGTGGAAAAGATCGTGGTCCAATGCCTCCCCAGATATTTATGGCGTCAATAGGTTCATGTGTTGGAGTGTTAGTCGCTCATTTCTGTGATACTCATGGGCTGGATGATACAGGCCTTCAGGTAACAGTCGATTATGATACCGCTGATCATCCTACTCGATTTACCAATATCAATGTCACCGTCAATCTGCCAAATGCAGAATGTGATGATGATTGCACCCGTAATGCCCTTGCCAGTGTAGCTGCACACTGTCCGGT
>JAUWUS010000069.1 GCA_030617815.1 Gammaproteobacteria bacterium | reverse complement strand
AATTTAATTTCAGTTAACTGTACTTCACCGCTGATTTGATATTCCGCACCCGCACGCAAAGAACCAATGGGATGAATATGAGAACGATCCTGATAACGTAAAGGTAAATGAAAAAGCAGATCTTGCTGATTATGAATATCCAGGCGCAATAATTTCTCAGCTACTTTAGGGCCAACGCCTTTTAAACTTAAAAGAGAATTTGAATTAGTTGCTGAAGAGTTCATTTTTAATAAAGCGTGGAGAAAATAAAGTTTTTAATATATTAAATAACCTAGCTAAAACATCAAGTTACTCTTTTAGCCTTTATAGCATTGCAACAAAAGTAATATAACCTAAAACTTTCATTATTTCGCTCACTATATAAATCTCACAACTACAGCTATAAATATAAATAATACGGTAGCTAGCGGCCTCGTAGTGCTTAGAGTATACTGTCAGCGCTTGTGAACAATGATGTTTATTATCGAATTCCCGCCCCCCACCAAATTCGATTTGGAGCAATATAAATATAAAAAACATAAGGAGATAAAAAATGCAAGAATCAAGCTTAGCTTTTAACCAAATAACGAGAAAATTAATACTTTTTATTTTAGCCTCAATTATCTTAATCCAATTAACTGGTTGTTCAGCTATACATACAGCTATTAAAAAAAGCGATCTAGATGTTCAAACAAAAATGAGTGAAACCGTATTTTTAGAGCCCGTTTCACCAAAAGAGAAAATTATTTTTATTGATGTACGAAATACAACCGATAAAAAAATATCAATATCAACAATTATAGAGCAATCTATACAAAGTAGAGGCTATAAAATTACAGCTGACCCAGCTAAAGCTAACTTTATGCTACAAGCAAATATATTAAAAATAGGTAAAACAGATCTAAGATCATCACAAAGCGCACTGGCTTCTGGTTACGGTGGTGCTGTAGCAGGAGCAGTAATCGCATCCCATAGTAATTCTTCTGGACGAAGTGTTGCGAAAGCTGGCTTATTTGGCGCATTACTTGGTATCGCTGCAGACGCAATGGTTGAAGATATACTTTATAACATGATAACCGATCTGCAAATTAGAGAACGCCCACGCAATGGAGAAGTAATAACACAAAGTCAATCAACCGCGGCATCTCAAGGAACATCAACAAGAATGAACCAGAAAGTAACTGGTGGAAAAGTGCGATGGAAGACATATCGAACCAGGATTGTCAGCACAGCAAACCAAGTAAATTTAAAATATGAAGAAGCTAAAGGTAAATTAATAGAAGGCTTAACACGCTCCATCTCTGGAGTATTCTAAGGCTTTATAAAACAAACTATAATTAGTGGCTGCCCTAACTAACAATGGCAGCCACTTAATTATTTTTTACTTTCACTACACCAGCTGTAACAACTATTCTAATTCTAGCACTGCGTCCATTTCAACTTGAGAGTCTTTTGGTAATGACGCAACTCCAATCGCGGCACGCGCCGGATAAGGCTGAGTAAAATATTCTGCCATCACTTCATTTACTGTTGGGAAATTACTTAAATCGGTTAAAAAAATATTTAATTTGGCAACATCTTTTAAATCACCGCCTGCTGCTTGTGCAACCGCTTTTAAATTATCAAAAACACGACGAATATGCGTCGCAATATCACCTTCAACCAGCTCCATTGTTTCAGGAATCAATGGAATTTGTCCTGACAAATAAACCGTTTTATTAACCTTAACTGCTTGTGAATATGTACCAATCGCCTGCGGTGCTTTATCTGTATGAATTATTTCCCGTGCCATTTTTCTCTCCTGAATTTTTTAATAAGGGAGACCTTTTCACGGATAAGGAGAAAGTAGAGAACAAGGAAAAACCGATGAAAAAGCGGAATGTACAATAAGTACATGAGCATTTTGAAGAGGTTTTGACGCCGTTATCTGCTTTCTCCTTATTCGTGAGGAGGTCTCTATTTTTTGACTCGCTGAATTCGTATTACTTCTTCCATCTTACGAAGTTCCCGCATAATTTTCGCAAGATGTCGCCTGTTTTCTACCATAACCGTAAAGCTTAAAGTTGAATGCACACCATCTCGTTCAACAATATTTACATTTTCAATATTCGCTTCCATGTTTGCTATCGTTGATGCAACACGCGCCAACACACCACGCGTACTAGTTACCAGCAAGTTAATATCGATAGGGAAGTCACCCTGAATATCTTCTTCCCACTTAACATCTAACCATTTTTCAGGCTTATTACGAAATTCTGCTACATTTTTACAGTCCTGGGTGTGAATAACGATGCCGCGACCAGCAGTAATAAAACCTAAAATAGGATCCCCTGGAATAGGACGACAACATTTTGCATAATTAATGACTGCACCTTCCGTCCCTTTTATTGCCAACGGTTGTGGCGTTAATTTTTCCTCTTTATCATTACCTGTACCCTCACCCGTTTTTTTCCGTATTTGAGTCAAGGCCAAAGCAACAACAACAGGGATATGATTACCAAGACCCAACGCGCAATACATATCACTCACGCTAACAAAACCCTGCTCTTCACTTACAAGTTGAACATCTTCTTCAGGAATAACATCAATCGAGGTACCATGTACTGCAAGACATTTATTTAGTAATCGTTTACCCAGTTCTTCCGCTTCGTCATACTGCAAGTGCTGTAAAAAATGACGAATGTTAGTACGTGCTTTTGCGGTAAAAACAAAATCCATCCAGATGGGATTCGGCGTCGCATTCGGAGCAGTAATAATTTCTACCGTTTGTCCATTTAATAATTCTGTTCTTAAAGGCACTAGCTGACGATCAACTTTTGCGGCAACACATTGATTACCAATATCCGTATGTACCGCGTAAGCAAAATCTACTGTCGTTGCACCGCGCGGCATTTCCATAATTTCACCTTCCGGGGTAAAAACATAGACCTCATCAGGGAACAAATCAATTTTAACACTTTCCAAAAACTCTATTGAATTGCCCGCATGTTGTTGCAACTCTAACAAATCATGCAACCAGCGACGCGCTCTTATTTGAGCATTATTATTCGCACTATCATCATCATTTTTATATAACCAGTGTGCCGCGATGCCCGCTTCTGCAACCCTGTCCATATCTTCCGTGCGAATTTGCACTTCAATAGCAACACCATAAGGACTAAACAAAACAGAATGAAGCGACTGGTAACCATTTGCCTTGGGAATAGCAATATAATCCTTGAACTTACCCGGCACCGGTTTATATAAATTATGCACTGCACCTAAAGCGCGATAACACATATCAACCGAGTCAACGATTATGCGCAACGCGTATACATCCATTACTTCACTAAAAGAAAGTTGTTTGGTTTTCATTTTGTTATAAATACTAAACAAATGTTTTTCGCGGCCTATAACACGGCCAGTCAGTCCTTCCTGCCGCATGCGTTCTAAAACAGCCTCTTCTAACTTGCTAACAAGTTCCTTACGATTACCACGCGCTTTTTTTACATTTTCAGCTATAACCCGATGCCGTTGTGGATACATGGCAAGAAAACCTAAATCTTCAAGTTCAAGGCGCATACGGTTCATGCCAAGACGATTAGCAATGGGTGAATAAATTTCCAGTGTTTCACGCGCAATCCGCCGACGTTTGTCGGGACGCATCACACCCAAAGTACGCATATTATGAAGACGATCGGCAAGTTTAATTAAGATAACGCGAATATCTTTGACCATCGCCAGCAACATTTTACGGAAATTTTCCGCCTGAGCTTCAGCCTTGCTGGCAAATTCTATGTGAGTGAGTTTACTGACACCATCGACCAGATCCGCCACTTCAGAACCAAAACGACTTTCGACCTGATCTTTGGCAAATTGTGTATCTTCAATGACATCATGCAATATCGCAGAAATAATACTTTTATGATCCATGTGCATTTCTGCAAGGATACGAGCAACTGCGAGGGGATGATAAATATAGGCTTCGCCGCTTACACGACGTTGTCCGTCATGTGCTTCGGCACCAAAAAGATAAGCTTGATAGATTTCTGCCACTTGTTCCATCTCGAGATAACTCTCGAGCATTTCGCACAAATGGCTTATTCGAAAGGCAGTAGGATCGTCAGAATCTAGTGACGAATTACCTTTCTCAGGGTAACGTTTATTCCGCGCTGTTTCCTGTGATGTCTGACTCACTGCTGACTAATTCTCCACTTAGAGCCGCTTTAATCGCCGCTGCCATATCAAGTGTATCAGATTCTTTCATTAACGCTGATTCCTCAGTGCCCTCTTCTGATTCAGATTCTGTAAATTGTGCTTTTGCTGCCGCTTCTGCTTCATCGAGAATTTGTTCATCAATTAATCCTGCTGCAATTTCACGTAAAGCAACAACAGTGGGTTTGTCATTTTCAGGATCTACAAGAGGATCTTTACCCTGTGCGAGCTGGCGTGCACGTCTTGAGGCTAATCTAACCAGTTCAAAACGGTTATCAACATTTTCCAGACAATCTTCAACAGTTACTCGAGCCATCAGGCAAATCTCCAAAAACAATAAATCCCGACAAAAAGGACTAAATCAAAAAAAGGGCGGCAAGTATACCGAGAGGCTGCTGTTTAATCCAGCAACTCTTTTAATAATGCGGTCAAACGCTGTGTTTGCGCCTTATATCGGCAGCGACGCGCCAACACAATACCCTTTAAGTCCATAAGGTCATCGTCAAAATCATCATTCACGACTAAATAATCATATTCCGAATAATGGGATGTTTCACTTGTTGCATCCGACATACGCCGGGCAATAATCTCGTCACTGTCCTGACCACGGC
The DNA here is from genome assembly GCA_030617815.1 of Gammaproteobacteria bacterium. Classification (GTDB taxonomy): domain Bacteria; phylum Pseudomonadota; class Gammaproteobacteria; order UBA6429; family Thiohalophilaceae; genus JAGLTQ01. The sequence goes on along the minus strand of JAUWUS010000069.1, from coordinate 7,118 downwards.
CACGCAAACGTTCTTCTAATGTCTGACGCGACGGTGGCAAAATAAAAATATTAACTGAATAAGGAAGCTGTTTACGCACTTGCGCCGCACCTTGCCAGTCAATTTCCAGAATAACATCCTCGCCCTGCTTGAGTTTAGCTTCAATATTGGCTGCCGCAGTCCCGTAATAATTATCAAAAACCTGCGCATGTTCTAAAAACGCCCCCTGCTCAACCATTGAAATAAAAGCTTCCTTCTCTACAAAATGATAATCCACACCATCCTGCTCACCCTCACGTTTAACCCGCGTGGTATGAGAAACTGAAACACCAATGTCCTCAGTTTGCTCCAGCAAAGCCTTAACCAAACTGGTTTTACCTGCACCCGATGGCGCAGAAATAACAAATAAAGTACCTAATGGATCATTCATTTTTTGAACTCTTTTTAATAATTTTTGATATTAAATATAAACTACAACTTTCGTTCGTCGTCCGCGGATCCTGAGCTTGCCGAAGGATAAATTTCTTCCATTCATTCCCGTTCGTCCTGAGCTTGTCGAAGGATGAACAAACTATGCCATGGTTCGACAGGCTCACCACGAACGGATGTTTACTTACATACATTATTCAATATTCTGGATCTGCTCTCGCATTTGTTCAATCAGCACTTTTAAGTCAACCGAAGCTTTGGTGGTTTCAGTATCAATCGATTTTGAACCTAACGTATTCGCTTCACGGTTTAACTCCTGCATTAAAAAATCGAGTCTTCGGCCAATGGGTTTTTCATCTTTTAACACCCGCTCTACTTCCGCTACATGCGTAGTTAAACGATCCAGCTCTTCATCCACATCTGTTTTATGCGCCAGAATAACAAGCTCTTGTTCAAGTCGACTTTCATCAACCTCTACACTGGCTTCCTGTATCCGAGTTAATAGTTTTTCCCGCCAGATTTGCATAATTTCTGGCAGACGTTTTTTCACATCAATAATAACATCAGATATAGACTGGCAACGCTGCGAAATTAGATCAGCCAGTTTTTTACCTTCACGAGCCCGTCCTTCCAGCATGTCATTTAAGCTGGCATCCAGTAATTCAAACAACGCAGAAGTTAACTCTGCCGAGTCGAGCTCAGGGGTTTTGATCACTCCCGGCCAGCGTAAAATATCAAGTGACGAAACCGCCTCAGGATTATAAAGAATATGATCAATCTCACGGCTGGCATCAGAAATTTGCTGAACCAGCTCTTTATCAATAAGAATATCGCCGCTACTGGTATCAGTACGTGAAAACCGCAAGCCAACATCAACCTTGCCGCGCGCTAATTTAGCGGAGATTTTTTCTCTTATTTTCGGCTCAAGATTACGAAAATCTTCAGGCAAACGTAAGGAGACATCCAGATAACGGTGGTTCACTGATCGCAATTCCAGTGTTAGCGTGCCCCAGTCTTTTACCAATTCTTGCCGCGCAAATGCGGTCATACTACGTGCCATAATAATCCTCTCATTCAGGAGATTTAATTGTTTTTCTCTTATACTTATCTGGCCATTATAAGCCAGATAAGAGTCCATTATTTATAATTAATACACCAGCAAGAAACATTTACACGGATAGCGAGAAATCAGAGAACAAGGCAAAAACCAACGAAAAAGCGGAATTTACACGCAGTAAATGAGCATTTTGAGTTGATTTTTTCATAGTGCCCCACATTCAAGACAAAGGAGGGTAAACGACGTTATCTGGCTTCGCAGCATTCGTGTAAGGGTTTCTTTATGCTACTCTAACGTCCCCCCAATTAAAAAAATAACAATATGAGTAAAAAATCGAATTCATTAGCAAAAGGCGTAACACTGGACAGTTACACCATTGATCGTGTCCTTGGTGGAGGCGGCTTCAGCATTGTTTATTTAGCACATGATCCAGACGACAAAAAAGTGGTCATTAAAGAATACATGCCAAGCAGAATCGCCTCGCGTGGTGAAAATAATGAAGTAAAACCCACTTCTGACACCAATATCGAGAGCTTTGCCCATGGTCGCCGCCTGTTTTTTCAGGAAGCTGGCACCCTTATTAATCTCAAACACCCCAATATTGTTAACGTTATCAACTTCTTCCGCGCCAACGGCACTGTATATATGGTGATGGACTATGAAGAAGGGGTAAATTTACAAAACTATATCAAAAAACATAAGGGAAAGTTAAGTGAAGCGCTCCTCGGTGCGGTTTTTATCCCCTTGCTTGAAGGCCTGGAATTAATTCATAGCAGCGGCTTGTTACACCTCGATATTAAACCCGGTAACATTCATTTATGTCATGGAGCACACCCTCTGCTACTCGACTTTGGTGCTGTGCATGAAATGATGCATTCGCGCCAATTTCAACCCAACCAGGTTGTTACACCCGGTTTTTCACCCATTGAACAACTTGATCCCGGTGGTTATGTCGGTCCGTGGACAGATATTTATGCTATTGGTGCAAGCATCCGCGCCTGTATTGAAGGAACATCTCCCCCTCCTTCACCAAAACGTCGTGAAAAAGATACCATGCGGCCGGCAGTAAGTGCTTTTAAGAAAAAATATTCCATCGAATTATTAGAAGCCATTGATTGGGCCATGGAAGTTGATCCCATGATCCGTCCACAAAATGTTGAATCACTGCTCAGTGAACTTAAAAAGATTAAATCACTGACACAAAATGATGTCGCCAAAGAAATAGAATGAGTTATAAAAATGCAATATGAAATAGGCCGCGTTAGCTCAGTTGGAAATCGAAAAACCAATCAGGATCGAATTGGTGTCATCGAAAGTCATGGTGGTATTGTATTAATCCTGGGTGATGGCCTGGGTGGTAAACCCGGCGGTGAACTGGCAGCAGAAACACTTATTCACTCGGTAGAGTATTCACTACGGCATGAAATTATGCCGATTGAAAATCCAGAAAAATTATTAAAAAAACTTATTATAAAAGCCCATTACGACATCCTCGCTGTGGGGAAAAAACAAAAGCCTCCCATTAAACCCGGTTCCACAGCTGTTCTATGTTTAATACAAAATAAAAAGGCATGGTGGGCACATGTTGGCGATAGTCGCTTTTATTTATTCCGTGATGGTTTACCTCTTTACCGCACTAAGGATGATTCTTTTGTTGAACAACTTTATCAACGCGGTGAAATAAGTCTGGATAAACTCGATGGCCACCCTATGCGCAACTACGTTACACAATGCATCGGCCTGATGGATACCGAACCCAAAGTCACTATAAGTAAAGGACTTGATCTTGAGTTAGGTGATACCTTGCTACTTTGTAGTGATGGCTTTTGGGAGCCATTAGACGATGCACAAATTGGCTCTAATTTGACAGACAGCTCCATTAAAGAATCTATTCAAAAACTCGCGACTCGCGCCGAGCAAACCAGTTATCCAAAAAGTGATAACACTACCGTTCTGGCAATGAGAATCACCTCAATGCAAAACATTGCTAAAAAAACAGCAAAGAAAAAAGCTACCGCAACAAAAAAACCTGAAACATCTTTAGATGGTGCCATTCAGGAAATAGAAGATGTTTTTAACTATTATAAAGATGAGATGGATGATTAAACAAAGTCAGACTAAAGACTTCTGACTTAAGACTTTTTTTCAGTATAATACTTTTTTATCTAACTCCCATTTAAGGAACAATCATGCGACCAAGTGGCCGAACACCCGAACAAATGCGTGAAATTCGCATTACCCGTAATTACACCAAACATGCAGAAGGATCTGTACTTGTCGAGTTTGGCGATACTAAAGTTATTTGCACTGCGTCGGTTGAAGGACGCGTTCCCGGTTTTTTACGTGGCAAAGGCCAGGGTTGGGTTACAGCAGAATACGGTATGTTGCCTCGCTCAACCGGAAGTCGCATGGGTCGTGAAGCCGCACGTGGCAAACAAGGTGGTCGCACCATGGAAATTCAACGACTGATTGGCCGATCATTACGCGCCGCAATTGATCTAAAAGCTTTAGGTGAAAACTCTATCACTATTGACTGTGATGTTATTCAAGCAGATGGCGGTACACGTACTGCTTCAATCACAGGTGGTTATGTTGCTCTCGCTGATGCAATTAACTACATGTTAGAAGAAAAGATGTTAAAGAAAAGCCCTTTGACTCGTCACATCGCTTCTGTATCAGTAGGAGTGTATAAAGGTACACCAGTTTCTGATCTTGATTACATCGAAGATTCAGATTGTGATACTGATATGAATATCATCATGGATGACAACGGTGGCTTCATTGAAATTCAGGGAACTGCTGAAGGTGACGATCCTTTTACAAGTACTCAGTTAACAGAAATGTTAGGTTTAGCTAAAAACTCTATTGAACATTTAATCGAAAAACAAATTGAAGCGTTAGGTGAATAAAAATTAGCAACAAAGAACTCAAGGAAAAATTAATTCCCTCCCCTTCAAGGGGAGGGTTAGGGTGGGGTGATTTATAATATATCCCCTCCCCCTCGCCCCCTCCCTGAGGGAGGGGGGGGGTGAAATTAATCCATTAATTCACTACGCTTAATTACATCTATGAGTCTCTGTGGTGAAAGATTTTAAAATTATGAAAAAAATTGTGCTTGCAAGTAACAACAAAGGCAAAGTCCGTGAATTCGGAGAAATGCTTTCTACTCTTAATATGGAGGTTGTGCCACAAGCGACCTTTAATATTGAAGATGCCGATGAAACCGGCCTTACCTTTGTTGAAAATGCAATCATAAAAGCACGTCATGCATCTGCTATTGCTGGACTACCTGCAATAGCAGATGACTCCGGTTTAGAAGTGGATTTTTTAAAAGGTGCACCCGGGATTTATTCTGCACGTTATTCCGGTGAAGGCGCAACCGACGAAAAAAACTTACTCAAATTACTTGAAGCATTAAAAGATGTACCAGAAGAAAAACGCACCGCCCGTTTTCAATGTGTACTGGTTTATATGCAACATGAAAATGATCCCACCCCAATAATTTGTCAAGGTACATGGGAAGGTGTGATCTTAACCGAGCCACAAGGCGAAAATGGTTTTGGTTATGATCCGATTTTTTATGTACCAACACATAAGTGCAGTTCTGCTCAACTCAATGCTGAAGAAAAGAATAAACTCAGTCATCGTGGACAAGCGTTAAAAATGTTATTAACTGCATTAAAAGCATCATAATAAACTTCTATTTTAACCCCTTTCTTTTCAAACAGATTTTTGATCCAGATCAAGACTTAGTCCCCATAAAAGCTACAGTATTAGCATATCGTTAATTACTAAACACTGGGAAAATGATGAAAAGTTTATTCACAAAGAGTCTTATTTCTACTCTTATCGCAGGTTTGTTAGTGCTTACTTCTGCTTCAGTAGCCGCAATTGAAGAAGGTGACTGGCTGGTTCGTTTTGGTGTGGCTAATGTTAGTCCAAATGATGGCAGCACTGGTGTAGTTCCAACCGATGCTATTGGCGTTGATGGTGATACACAGATTTTTGCTAATGTGACTTACATGTTTAAAGATAATTTGGGTTTTGAAGTTCTTGCTGCAACACCATTTAGTCATGATATTACTCTTTCTGGTAGTAAAATTGGTGAAACAGATCAATTGCCGCCTACATTCAGCCTCCAATATCACTTTGCACCAAAAGCCAGTGCCCGACCTTACGTTGGTGCCGGCATTAACTACACGACCTTTTTTAACGAAAAAGCAACGGCCGTTATTAGTTCTCTTTCACTAGATGACTCGATTGGCTTAGCTCTTCAAGCGGGTGTTGATGTTGATATCAATAAAGACTGGTTTTTCAATGCAGACATTCGTTACATCAATATTGAAACGACTGCGACAACTAATCTTGGAAATATCGAGGTTGATATTAATCCCTGGGTATTCAGTTTAGGTGTTGGTACATATTTCTGATTTTATATCACGCTTATTTAAGTGATATGTTTCCAAAATTTACTCTTATTTTTCAATATAACTTAAATAATTAAGGGGAGGGTTAACGCCCTCCCCTTATTTTTTTATAACCTCCCGAATTAAACAGGTATAATTTCCAAATTGTTTGATCATTAATGCTTACTGATAAATGGCTTTATTAGCTTTGTGCAAAAATGGTCTTTAATTTATATGTCAGGAAATTATTTCGTGTTTAACTTTACTAACCTCCCGCCTCTTTCTTTATATATTCACTTCCCCTGGTGCGTGCAAAAATGCCCCTACTGTGATTTTAATTCGCATGAATTAAAAGGCACTCTGAATGAAAAAAATTATATCAATGCATTAATACAGGATCTGGAACAGGAGCTTCCCTTATTCTGGGGACGTAGCATCAGCAGTATTTTTATGGGTGGAGGCACACCAAGTTTATTTAGCCCGGAAAGTATCGATCAACTTCTTTCGGCTTTGCGAGCCAGACTCACTTTTGCGCCTGATATTGAAATCACCATGGAAGCTAATCCCGGCACAATCGATCTTGAGAAGTTTAAAGAGTTTAGTGCTGCGGGAATTAATCGTTTATCCATCGGCATTCAAAGTTTTAACGATGAGAAATTACAAAACCTGGGGCGTATTCATGGCCGTAAAGAAGCCATACGCGCTGCAGAGCTCGCACATGATGCAAACTTCAATAGTTTTAATCTTGATTTAATGTATGGTTTACCCAACCAGTCATTAAAACAAGCAGTTGAAGATGTAGAAACTGCCATCGCTTTAGAGCCCAAACACCTTTCACATTATCAACTCACCATAGAACCCAATACTTTTTTTCACCATCAACCGCCAACAACACCGGATGATGACAAATTATGGGAAATACAGCTCGCCTGCCAAACAAGTCTGGCAAAAAATAATTATAAACAATATGAAATATCCGCTTATGCAAAAGATGACTATCAATGTCAGCATAATTTAAACTACTGGAAATTTGGTGATTACCTTGGTATTGGCGCAGGCGCACATGGAAAGTTAACTAATGCACCACAACAGGAAATCAACCGCAGTTGGAAAGTGAAACAACCACAAGAATATTTAGATAAAGCAATAAGTGAAAAAAGAATATCAGGACAAAAAATATTAACGCGTGATGATGCAAGTTTTGAGTTTATGATGAACGCCTTACGCCTTAACAATGGTTTTGAAAC
>JAUWUS010000106.1 GCA_030617815.1 Gammaproteobacteria bacterium | reverse complement strand
CAGGTTCAACAATTTATTTGATTAGTGATTTTCATGATATAAATGAAAGTAGTCAGTCAACTTTGTTACAGCTTGCATCATCCCATAAAGTACATGCTATACATATAACCGATCCTGCCGAAATTAAACTACCAAAAGCAGGAATGCTTACTCTAAAATCCTTAAAGCCCAACAAACAATATCACATTGATAGTGATTCTTTGTTGGAACAAGAAAATTATGAATCGACTGCAATGGATTATTTTTCATTAAAGAAACATCTGTTTGAAAGCATTGCAATCACCTATCAACAAATATTAACAACAGATGACATGATAGAACATAAAATAACATTTTAACTATGAGCGGCGAAATAATCACATTAAAAATAGTTGAAGGAATATACGATATTCAACCACCCGTTCACCCTGCATTAAGTGGTCTCGAAACAACTTTATTAGCAACCATTTATATAATCCTTATTAGCCTGATTATATATTTTATCTGGAAAACATTTTACTCCGCAAAAAAGAGAGCCCAACGAAAAATAAAAAAATTACATATTAAATATTCAGAAAATCAAATTACTAGTCACGATGTCATTTATCGACTTTGTTTTATCCTTCGGCAAGGATTAAAACTAAATTATCTTGGCCAAAATACACTTCTACCAGAAAAATTGATCGCAAAAAAAGAAGATTGGACAGCCTTTACTAAAAACATATCAACTTTACGATATAAAAATAAGGATAAATCACAGCAGGATATAGATACATTATTTAAAAACAGCCTGTTTTGGTTAAAAATATGGCCATGAATTATTTTGAGCGTATTCTTCCTGACTGGAATAATTATGAATTAAGTCAACCAGAATGGTTATGGTTAATACCTTTGTTTATTGGTATTACTGCTGTTTCAAACCTTGCTAAAAATAAATACTTAACTAAATCTACTGCTTCCAGCTTCGCTGATATTTCTACCAAACAAAAACTACTGCATCCGTTGCTCGATTTACTATCCTTAAAAACAGAAACAATAAAATCAACAGCATCATTCAAACTACTTTATGCTTTTATTTTTGCTTTGCTCACGCTGGCATTAGCGCAGCCGGTTCGAATTGGTGAAAAATTACCCGATCCTCCTCAGGAGCGCGATATTGTTTTTATTGTAGATACTTCTGTTTCAATGATTTTAAGAGATTATGTTCTTAATGGTGAACGCATTGATCGTATGAGTTTATTAAAAGGCGTACTGGATGATTTCATTCAAAAACTTAAAGGCGAAAGAATGAGTATTATAGTTTTTGGTGATCACGCTTATACACTTGTCCCTCTCACCTCCGACCAGTTCTTATTGCGAAGAATGTTGTCTAGGGTGCAAGTTACTATGGCTGGCCGTTTTAATGCTATTGGTGATGCTATTGCGCTCGCCGTTAAACAAGCAACACAAATCAATGATAAGACGGACAAAATCAATAAACGAAAAAGAATTCTTGTTTTGTTAACCGATGCCGATCAACCCACAGGAGAAATTGAACCTGATGTCGCCGCGCAACTGGCAAAAAATGCAAACCTTCCTCTATATACTATAGCTATCGGTGCAACCAGCCTTGCTGCAGAAGAAAGTCGTTTAGGCGGTTTACTTTATTCACCAGTTGATCTTACTTTAATACATGATTTATCTTCGATAACAGGAGCAAAAAGCTATCAGGCTGGTAATCCTGATGCCCTGGAAAATGCCATCCAGGCAATTAATTTACATGAAACAAATAAACGCAAAATTCAACCACAATATTTTCGTGAATCATTTTATTATTGGCCACTAATTACCGCTTTAATTATTTTTAGTCTCGGACAACTGCTGGGTATATTTATAATGTCCACAGCAAGAACTAATACACAGCCTGAAAAATGAATTCCCTGTCTTATTTACAAAACATCTACTGGCGAGAACCACTTTGGTTATTGCTTGTTTTTCAGCCTGTGATTATTATTTTATTAAAAAAAATAATAAAAAAAAATAATATATCACTTTATGCTGAAAAAAAGTTACAACCGTGGCTTGTTTTTCCATCGCGTTATACATTAACAAAACAAGTATTTAGCAAAAATTCAGCCTACTTATTCGCCTGGCTGTTATTTTCTCTTGCTCTGGCCGGGCCACGGATACCGCTTAGCCAGGTTGATAAAGAGAAATTATTTGGCGCAAATATTATGCTGGTTATTGATCTTTCCCAATCCATGAAAGCAATGGATATTTTACCTAACCGATTACGTCGGGCAGAAATTGAAATTTATGAGTTTTTAGAAAAAGCACAACAACATCGTGTTGGTATTACTGTTTTTTCGGCACGCCCTCATCTGTTAACACCGTTAACCTCAGATCATCTGGCGTTAAAAACTTATTTGAAATCATTAGCCAACTTAAGTTTTCCGACCAGAGGAAGTGACCCTGTTGCAGCAATATTCTTCGCACAAAAAGAGCTACTAAAGACAAAAGGTAAATCAGCCATTATTTTAGTTACTGACGGAGACTATGCATCTGTCAGCAATAGTCAGATCGATAAACTTAAACAGGGAAATATACCTTTATATATTCTTGGCGTTGGCACCGTTGAAGGTGAGGCGGTTCAGGAAAAAGATGGTTCATGGCTAAAATATAATCAACGGCCTGTCATTTCACGAATGAACGTGAATAATTTACGGCAACTATCAAATCAATTACAAGGTAAATACAGTCCTGTTTACGACGATGATACAGACTGGAAAACACTTTATGCACAAGGCATATCACGTCTCAACACGTTAACAAAAATTGATGATAAACAACGTATAATATGGAATGAACTTTTTTCTTATTTTCTTTTTCCATCGTTATTTCTTTTTTGCTTTTCGCTAAGCACTTATCGTCTTAAATATTACAAAAATATCACCCAACTTATTCTCGTTTCGATTTTTATACTTGCTGTTCCAGAAAACGATGCCAATGCGCTTGAAACAGGGCAAACAACTGAACAAGCCGCTTACCGAGCATACTCTAAGGGAGATTATGCAAAAGCAGAAAAACTCTATAAAAATGTAGTGGAAAATCGTGCTTACTATGGCTACCTTGGCCAGGCTGATAGCTTGTATAAAATGGGTCACTACCAAAAAGCAATACGACAGTACACTGTTGCAATATTAAATGCACAGGATGACAAACAGCGAGCCAATGCCTTATATAACCTTGCAAACAGTTATTTTAGAACCGGTAATTATTCTTCAGCTATAAAGGCCTATCAGGACGTACTGCGTTATCAACCGGGAAACAAAGCTTGCTTGCACAATATAAATATTAGCCAGGCAATAAAGAAAAACATAGAAAGACGGCTAAAAGAAAAAGAAAAAATTATTGCGTTGTCACGACAAGGTCGAGGTCCTCGTTCAGCAAGCATTGCTGATGGCACTGAGGTTAATGAAAATACCGCTATTTCCATCGGCGGTAATGATAATATTTTAAAAGAGGAAATCCCTTTACCAAAAATCCCTGATATAAGTGACGATATTGTAAAAAAACTGATACTTTCCGGATTAAAAAATATTGAATTCGCCAAACAAGGCAGCGTTTCCCTGCAACAATTAAAATATGAAAACAGTAAACCCTATGATTTAATAACAGCACAACAGCAACTAAATGCCATAAGCAGTTCTCAATATTTATTGTGGAAAAGATTGTTCGAAATGGAAGAAGGTTTCCCTGCCCCGGTTGCCACACCACGTATATTACCCGGGGTTGAGCCATGGTAAGGGATCAGCTACAACAGTTGCTAGTATTATTTATTTTTACTTTAGTAAATAATACTTGCCTTGCTTCGCCGCGCACTACGGAGCCTAAATTAATTTTATTTACTGATATCACAAAGAGTACACTCGGCCGTCCCATTCGCGTTGAACTTTACGGAATTTCACTTAAAACAAAAATCACCAATATAAAATTAAATCATTTAAATAAAAACTTTGGTGTAGTAGTCGAGTACACTATAAATGACATAAGTGATAAACGCTGGCCAAACCAATCCGTACAAATCCTGAAATTAAAACTTTACCCGCGACAAACAGGGGAAATTCTTATCCCCCGCTTAAGTTACAACAATGTACACAGCCAGAAGAAAATAATTCGCATAACAAAAGGGAAAACAGGAGAGCCTGAAATACGTTTGTCGGCTGATACACCTTACGAACGACAACAAATAATCGCGCTTGTTACGATCACCTCGAATAATTCAACCGCACGCTTATCTATAAAGAAAAATTTTGAGGTTAATAATTTTGAAAGTGCCATATTACCCTTTAAACGATTAAAAAAACAAAACGGGACATACCAGCTTCAAATTGGCTTGGCATTAACTGCTTTAAAAAGTGGACGACTAAAACTTGAACTCCCCGCTATTGAATATAGTATAAGTGGAGTTTCCCGCAAACAATTTTATCTGCCCGCAAAAAGCATATATATTAAACCACTGCCGTTATACCTTCCGCCAACTATCCCGATTGGAAAAATCACGATACAAAGTCAACTTTCCCACGATGGATTATTGCAGTCAGACTCACTGTTTTACTGGAATATTGAGCTCAATGGCAATCTTAATAACGCTTACTCTCTACCACCGATATTAAGACAAATAAAATCGACCGGGCATATTAAATTTTTACCCATTACTTCAGAACGTTCTTTGCAAGCAACAGAAAACAGTTTAGTAAGTACAGTAGC
>JAUWUS010000119.1 GCA_030617815.1 Gammaproteobacteria bacterium | reverse complement strand
AGACGGTGTAGAAAATATTGGTGCACTTGTTTCACCTTCTGCAACTGTAGAAGAAATGTATTTAACGCAAAAACTTTTGCGTGCTATAGGTTCAGATAATATTGACCATCGTTTACGTCAGTCAGATTTTAGTGATCAGGATATTGCGCCACAATTTCCTGCTTTAGGACAGTCGCTTACCGATTTAGAGAATAATGATGCCGTATTATTAGTCGGCTCCTGGATACGTAAAGATCAACCCATTGCAGCACATCGTATACGCAAAGCATCGCTTAAAGGTGCAAAAATTATGGCTGTGAATGCGGTTGATTATGATTTTAATTTTTCTGTTACAGAAAAAGTAATTACTTCACCGGCTGAAATGGTGAACTCATTAGCCGCTATTACTAAAGCGTTATTAACCTTAACAGGTAAAGCGGCAGCAGATGGTCTGGATGCATTATTAAGTAACGTCAATACCACTGATGCATGCCTTGATATTGCAAAACATTTGCACAGTGCAGATAAAGCAACCGTTATTCTCGGCACACAAGCGATGCTGCAACCACAGTTAGCAGATTTACGTGCATTATCAAATATGATTGCAGAACTTTCTGGCGCAACCATGAGTACTTTGCCTGATGGTGCTAATGCAGCGGGTGCCTGGTTAACCGGTGTTGTACCTCATCGTGCTTGCGGTGGAGAAAACACAAACGGTAAACATGCCAATGAGATGTTAAGCAACGGTATGAATGCGTTTGTTCTTTTGGACGTTGAACCCGAATTCGATATGGCAAATCCTTCCATTGCATTAAAAGCCGTTAATGATGCCGACTTTGTTATTTCGATGACACCTTATATAACAGAAGAAATGAAAGCTTATGCAGATGTATTACTTCCTGTTTCACCTTTTAGCGAAACATCCGGTACTTATATTAATGCCGAAGGAACATGGCAAAGTTTTACTGGAGCAGTGACTCCTTTTGAAGAAACCCGTCCGGCATGGAAAGTGTTGCGTGTACTTGGCAATATATTTGAACTTGATGGTTTTGATTACATTACATCAGAAGATGTACGTGATGAAGCAAAACAACAAGCGGGTTCTATCGAACAAACTAATAAGATGACATGGCGTTGCCCTACAGCCCTGGCTAAACAAACGGATGCAATAAACCGTATTGGTGTATTACCCATTTATGCAGTTGACAGTGTGGTGCGCCGATCAGAAGCATTACAGGAAACCGATGACGCACTTCCGGCTTGTGTGATTATTAATGCGGAAACGGCGAAACAAAATAAAATCCAGGATGAAGACAATATTGTTGTGAAACAAAACAATGTTAAGTTGACATTAAGAGTGCATATCGAAGATTCAATACCAGACAACTGTGCTGTTATTCCGCAAGGCGTACAGGGTGTTGAAGTATTTGATGCGGCTTATTCCGAAATAACCTTAAGTGCTAAAAGCTAGAGAGTTGGTAAAGATAGATGGAATGGTTTAATACAAGTATTGATTGGGTGGCATTACTGTTTCAAGACTATGTTCTTGTCTATTACCTTATGTTGCCTGAAGCAATGCAAACGGTGATATGGATCGTCATAAAAATAGTTGTCATTATGATGCCGTTAATGCTTTGTGTTGCTTACTTAACTCTGGCTGAACGTAAAGTTATTGGTGCTATGCAGGTTCGCATGGGACCCACCATTGTTGGCCCACGTGGTTCATTACAACCGATTGCCGATGCCCTTAAACTGATGTTTAAGGAAATTATTATTCCAACAGGGGCGAATAAATATTTATTCCTCACTGCGCCGTTGTTATCTCTCGGGCCTGCACTTGCGGCATGGGCGGTATTGCCTTTTGGTGACGGACTGGTTTTAGCTGAAGTCAACGCAGCATTGTTATATGTTTTAGCGCTAACATCCGTTGGTGTATATGGTGTGATCATTGCGGGTTGGGCTTCAAATTCCAAATACGCTTTATTAGGCACCATGCGCTCAGCAGCACAAATTGTTTCTTATGAAATTGCTATGGGCTTTGCCCTGGTTGGCGTGTTGATTGCTGCGGGTAGTTTAAATTTAGGTGAAATAGTCAATTCACAAAGTGGTGACTATGGTTTCTTCAACTGGTTCATGATTCCTTTATTCCCATTGTTTGTGATTTACTTTATTTCCGGCGTCGCTGAAACGAATAGAGCGCCATTTGATGTGGCAGAGGGTGAGTCGGAAATTGTTGCCGGTTTCCATGTTGATTATTCCGGTATGGCTTTCGCAGTATTCTTTTTAGCTGAATATGCCAATATGATTTTAATTGCAGCGTTAACGGCACTCATGTTTATGGGGGGCTGGTTATCTCCATTCCATGGTTTCTTATCAGATTCAGTATTATCGATTCCAGTTTTAGGTTGGTTCCTGGGTGATGGTGTGCATTGGTTCTTTGCGAAAATGTCTATCTTCCTCTTCTTGTTCTTATGGTTCCGTGCCACGTTCCCTAGATATCGTTACGATCAAATTATGCGTTTAGGTTGGAAAGTATTTATTCCGATCACCATAGTTTGGCTACTGGTTGTGGGTTTATTTGTTTTGGGTGGCCTAGGGCCCTGGTTCAGCGCAGTAGCGTAGGGGATAGATATGTCAGGACTTATTCGATTTATTAAAAGTTTATCTCTCAAAGAATTGCTGCAAGGCATGAATGTTACCGGGCGTTACTTTTTTGCGCGCAAGTTTACTTTGCAATATCCAGACGATAAGACACCATTGTCTCCACGTTTTCGTGGTTTACATGCCTTACGTCGTTATCCTAATGGTGAAGAACGTTGTATTGCCTGCAAACTTTGTGAAGCGGTTTGTCCGGCACTGGCGATTACGATTGAATCAGAAGTACGCGAAGATGGATCACGACGTACCACGCGTTACGATATTGATTTAACAAAATGTATTTTTTGTGGTTATTGTGAAGAGTCATGTCCGGTTGACTCCATTGTTGAAACACATATTTTTGAATACTACGGTGAGAAAAAAGCTGATCTTTATATGACTAAAGAACGTTTGCTTGCAGTAGGCGACAAGTACGAAAAAGAAATTGCGGCTGCTCGTGCTCTTGATGCACCTTACCGCTAAGCTTGATTATATTTAAGAACAGGGTTCAGAATTATGGGATTTGAAAATATCGTTTTTTATGTGTTTGCTGCCATTATGGTGTTTAGTGCCTTAATGGTGATCACTGTGAAAAATCCGGTTCAGGCATCACTGTTTCTTGTGTTGACGTTTTTTTCATGTTCCGCAATCTGGATCTTACTTGAAGCAGAATTTTTAGCGATTACCCTGGTACTGGTTTATGTTGGTGCCGTGATGGTTTTGTTTCTGTTTGTGGTAATGATGTTAGACATTAACGTTGCCAGAATGCGTGCTGCTTTTATTCAGTACTTACCGATTGGTATCGTTGTTTTAATTACTATGGCTGTGATGATGTTTATGGTTGTTAGCCAGATACATCTTGATGCACCTGCTAGACATGCCGCTGATTATAATAATACGCGTGAGTTAGGCTTAGTTTTATATACGGTATATGTATACCCCTTTG
>JAUWUS010000052.1 GCA_030617815.1 Gammaproteobacteria bacterium | reverse complement strand
ATAACGCAGCTATTTAGCTTCTCGCTATTCGTGTCAAGGGTTCTCGAAGCGATCGTTGACCTTCATCGACGGAGTAGCTTCCATGATCAACGCATAACTCAAATTTTTATACGTTTTAAATACCATCATAATTCCCGCACGCTCATCGGGCAAATCAACACCGGAGAAAAGAAAAGCACGCGAATCATAAACTCTGGCACCTTTTTTCATCACAGCAAGAACATGCCCTGGCGCTAAACCGTTTTCTTCACCACGATTTAATACAACAACCATATATTGGCCAATTTGCGATACACCATTAAATACTGCCATAATTTGACCATTGACCTCCTTTTCAGGAGAGCGTGGGGTAAATTGAAACATTTCCTCACGCTTTTCATGCGGAATCAAAACATCATTATTGAGCACTTCGCGTAATGCTTTTGTTATAACTAGCGTCGCAGGCTCATCACCGTCACCGGCTTTAACCAGACGTGCATCCGCCAGATAAATCGCTTCAAAACCTAGTACA
The DNA here is from genome assembly GCA_030617815.1 of Gammaproteobacteria bacterium. Taxonomy (GTDB): domain Bacteria; phylum Pseudomonadota; class Gammaproteobacteria; order UBA6429; family Thiohalophilaceae; genus JAGLTQ01. The sequence goes on along the minus strand of JAUWUS010000052.1, from coordinate 16,297 downwards.
TCACCTGATTCCGGATCAACATATTCCTTACCTGGACGTACAATATTATAATTATTCAAAGGTTCATCTAGATCCAGCGCATAAACACGGTTTCCTGTGCCGCTGACCAGATGTTCTTCATAGCTGGAAACAATATAAGGCGCATCATCAAGCTGATCTTCTGTTACAACACGAGGCCGGTCGAGGAAAGGACGTATCGCATTCATAGGTATCGTTGAAATAGCTTTATGGATACCGCTAATTCGTGAAGAAGGGTATAACCTAACTGTTTTTAATCCTGGTTTTATTTTTTCTCTCTGAATTGCTGGCTTTTTCGGAACCACTTGAACAGGCAATACACCTGCTTGGCCATCTAACGTTATATAAGGTTTACCGTCTACTATATACATAACGATAATATCGCCAGGATAAATTAAATGTGGGTTTCTAATACTGGGGTTGATGTGCCAAACAGAAGGCCATAACCATGGATCGTTAAGAAAACGCTTGGAAATATCCCATAACGTATCACCTTTTACGACAACATAACGCTCAGGAAAATTAGGTGCTACCACGCTCGGAACGGCAGGAGAACCACCAGGCTGATCCTCAATTGCAGCTAAATCAGCATTCAGATCAGGTACAAACTCAGGTTCAGGTTGAACAATAGGTGCAGGTTGAGCCACCGGAGAAGAACTACAGCCACTCAAACCAACCGTAATAGCGAGTAAAAGAACAGGCGCGAGTCGCAAGACAGTCATTTTATTATTCATATGCTTCCCTTAAGTAGAGGGGCTAAAAAATTCAATTGAAAAATTACGCTAGTATTTAGTATATTTAGTGCAAAATTCACACAAAATCCAGTTATTTTTCCTAATTCTCAACACCTTCTTATCTATTAGTATCATCATGTTAGCAGCTTTTCCTACTAATGTACTAGAGAAACATGTGATAAAGTTCATAAAATAGGTTCTGGTGTAAAACCCTGCTACAAAATATAATAACAAGATAAACTAACCCAATATCAATAACCTAAGATAATTTAAACATACTCATGGCCATTTTAAATATTTTACATTTTCCCGATGAGCGCTTGCGTACCAAGGCAAAACCCGTTGCCGAGGTGACAAATAAACACCGCACGCTCATTAGCGACATGCTTGAAACCATGTACGATGCGCCTGGGATCGGTCTTGCTGCAACACAAGTGAATGTGCACGAACGAATCTTAGTCATTGATATATCTGAAGAAAAAGACCAGCCTATTGTACTCATAAACCCCGAAATTCTAGAAAAAGAAGGTGATCAGGAATTTGATGAAGGCTGCCTGTCAGTACCGGGTATTTACGAAACACTACACCGCGCAGAAAAAGTACGTGTAAAAGCGGTTAACGACAAGGGTGAAAATTTTGAAATGCGTGCAGAAGGCCTGCTCGCAATCTGTATCCAGCACGAAATAGATCATTTAGAAGGCAAACTCTTTGTTGATTATTTGTCGCAACTTAAAAAACAGCGCATTCGTAAAAAGCTCGAAAAACAACAAAAAAATGCCATGTAAGCTTATTTTTATCCACCTAATTTATAATTAAACTTTAACGAAACCATTAAATGTCATCTCTGCGAATTATTTTTGCCGGAACACCTGATTTTGCTGCCAGCGCGCTTGCTGAATTAATTAAATCAGAACATCAGATTGTTGCCGTTTACACTCAGCCCGATCGTCCTGCCGGAAGAGGGCAAAAATTACGTGCCAGCCCGGTTAAAGACCTTGCTCTTGAGCATAATATTCCTGTTTTACAACCTGATAATTTAAAAGAAGCTGAAACACAGGAAACACTGCGATCTTTTAATGCGGACGTTATGGTCGTAGCGGCTTACGGTTTAATTTTGCCACAAATTGTTTTAGATATTCCCCGACTTGGCTGTTTAAATATTCATGCTTCTTTATTGCCTCGTTGGCGCGGAGCCGCACCTATTCAACGAGCAATCGCCGCCGGCGATAAAGAATCGGGTATTACCATTATGCAGATGAACGCTGGCCTTGATACTGGTGATATTTTGCAGCTCTCATCTTGCGCCATTACAGAAGAGGATAGTGGTGGCAGCCTACATGACCGTCTGGCAGAAATGGGCGCCATCGCTATTTTAAAAACGCTAAAAGATTTAGCCAACAATAAAATAAAACCAATAATACAAGATGACTCACTGGCAACCTATGCACATAAGCTTGATAAAAAAGAAGCTTTAATTAACTGGCAACATTCTGCACTTGAAATAGAGCGACTCATTCGTGCCTTTAACCCCTGGCCCGTTGCCTTTACTTATTTTAACAGTAAAACCTTGCGTATCTGGCAGGCACAAGTCTTACCGCTTAATATCCAAACTAAAACGGGTATTAAACCCGGTACAGTTATCGCTTGCGATAAAAAAGGTATCGACATTCATTGCGGAGAAGGGGTGTTGCGTTTGCTTAAACTTCAACCATCTGGCAGTAAAGCCATGGATGTCGCTGCCTTTATGAATGGTCATGCTAAACAACTTCCTCCTGGCAGTTTATTACAAAACTCATCTATTACATGAATAGCCGACTCATTGTTGTTAAAATTTTATTACAAGTCACTTTACATGGCCGCAATCTTCCTGATGCCATCGCACGCTATAACGATAATATTACAGAAAATGATCGCGGGCTCATCCAAGCAATGAGTTATGGTGTTATTCGATTTTATCCACGACTACAATTTATTACTAATCAACTACTCAGCAAACCCCTTAAAAAAAAGGATCACGATGTTTTTTTACTTATTCTTAGCGGACTTTATCAGCTCATTGAAATGCGCATACCCGATCATGCTGCAGTTTCTGAAACAGTAAAAATTACTAAAGCATTAAAAAAACCATGGGCAAAAAACCTGGTTAATGCGGTGTTAAGAAACTATCAACGTCAGGCTGAAACATTAACAAATCAAATTAAAAATAATGAAGTTGCACAATTTGCACACCCACAATGGTGGTTAAATATTATTAAGAAAAGCTGGCCTGAAGAAAAATGTTGGCAACAAATATTACAAGCAAATAATTTAAATCCTCCCATGACCTTACGTATCAATACCCGCCATATAGAAAGAGAGGCTTACCTTAAACTATTAGAACAAAATGAAATCACAGCAACCACGGCTAAACATTCACCCGATGCTATTTATTTAGACAAACCCGCGGCAGTGAATTCATTGCCCTTATTTAAAGAAGGTAAAGTATCGGTTCAAGACGAAGCAGCACAACTAGCTGCTATTTTATTAGATCCCCAAAAAGGCGATCGTATTCTTGATGCATGTGCCGCACCCGGTGGTAAAACCATTCACCTGCTTGAAAAAGAAAAAGACCTTGATTTGCTTGCACTTGATATTGAAGAAACTCGTTTGCAAAAAATTCAGGAAAATCTTGATCGTTGCCATTTAAAAGCACAGCTTATTGCCGCAAATGCCTTAAATCCGGATGACTGGTGGGACAAAAAACCCTTTGATCGCATTTTACTTGATGCACCCTGTAGTGCCAGTGGCGTGATTCGCCGGCATCCAGACATTAAATTACTGCGTCAGCAGAGTGACATTGAAAAATTGGTGCAAGATCAAGCGCAAATTCTTCATGCACTCTGGCCTCTGTTGAAGTCTGGGGGTATGCTCTTATATGTAACATGTTCCGTACTGGCAGAAGAAAATACACTACAAATACAAGATTTTCTTCAACAACATGCAGATGCCGAACTTCAACCCATTAATTCAGATTGGGGACAGGAATTAGTCGCCGGTAAACAAATTTTGCCTGGTGAAGATGGAATGGATGGTTTCTTTTATGCACTTATACAAAAACGGTAAGCCTGGTAAAATCAGGCCAGATAAAGCTTTTCTTGCCGCTTTACTGTGTTTACTAATTATTAGTGTTATTCCAACACAAAGCCAGGCTGAAGGCTTTAGAATTCTTGCCGCTGAAACAAAATTAAAAAACAACGTTTTTCATCTTGATGCAAATATGGAACTCAAGTTTTCTAATGATGCACTTGAGGCGCTTCGCAGCGGCGTACCTTTAATCGTGCTGATTAATATTGAAGTACGCAAAGATCGAAACTGGTGGTGGGATAAAACGATTGCAGAACTCGAACAAGGTTATTTATTGCTTTATCATGCTTTATCCGAAAAATATATTATTCATAATTTAAACAGTGGCGCACAACAAAATTTTATTAGTTTAAATACCGCGTTATATTCTTTAAGCAATATCCGCGAATTCCCTTTAATTGATAAAAATTTACTTGAACAAGGTGCTGACTATTACGTGCGCTTACGTACCTATCTTGATATCGAATCATTACCTGCACCGATGCGTCCTATTGCTTATATCTCATCACAATGGCAACTTGAAAGTGACTGGTTCTCATGGCCATTAAAACTTTAATTAAACATTTTTTCTCTGGCAACGCACCCATTGCGATTGTGGTGGTACTGCTATTAACCTCACTGTATTTAATGAGTATTGCTACCCACAACTCATTATTATTTGGTCGGCTATATTCCTTATTACTCGGCATCAATTTACTCGCTACAATGTTGCTAATCGGCTTAATAGGTAAAAGTGTCTGGCATCTCATTCAACAATATCGCCAGGGGAAAACCGGATCACGTTTAACCGTTCGGCTTGTTATTATGTTTGTCATTCTTTCGGTGACACCTGTTTCTGTTGTTTACTATTTTTCTTTGGATTTTTTACAGCGAGGTATTGATAGCTGGTTTGATGTTCGCGTTGAAAGCGCATTAAATGATGCACTTGAGCTAAGTAAAACATCGCTCGGTGTTCGTAGCCGTGAATTACTCCGGCAAACACAACAGATGTCTCCACGTTTAAATGCCATATCTAATGAGCTAGCAACATTAACTTTAAATGAACTGCGTGCAGAAAGTGGCGCTAATGAATTAACCTTATTTACTAACGATGGCCGCATTATCGCCTCGAGTATTAGCGAAACTACCCGACTATTACCGCAGCATTTAGAGGACAACACCTTACAACGTTTACGTCAGGGGCAAAATGAGGTTGGATTAGTACCAATTCCTGAAATTGGCTTACATATTCGTATTGCTATTAGTATGGAGAATCCCGATCCCGTTTTAGATGGACGTATATTACAGCTTCTTTATCCCATTACTCCACGGATTAACCAGCTTGCTGAAAATGTACAGGAAGCTTTTAGTACCGTAAGATCACTAACTATTTTGCGTTTACCACTTAAATACAGCTTTATATTAACCTTATCACTTGTTTTATTACTCAGCATTCTAACCTCTATCTGGGCTGCTTTTTTTGCTGCTCGACGCATGGTTGCCCCCATCTCTGACTTGGTAGAAGGCACACGTGCTGTTGCTGCGGGCAACTACGAAAAACGATTACCATTACCCGGTAAAGATGAACTGGGTTTTCTGGTTCGCTCATTTAATGAAATGACACAAAAAATTTCCCTGGCTCAGGAAAATGCGCGCGTTAGTCAGCAACAAGCCGAAGCGCAACACAGCTACCTTGAAACGGTATTAGGTAACTTGTCTTCAGGCGTCATCACCCTTAATGCCAAAAATATTTTACAAACAGCAAATCATGCAGCAAATAAAATTCTTAGTGCATCACTAACACCCTTTATTGGGCATTCTCTAAACGAAGCCATTGAAGATCATCAACATCTACAACATTTTATTGATGCTATATACCCGCATATTGAAACCAAAGAAAAACAATGGCAGGAAGAGGCTACTTTATTTATTGGTGGTAGTCGTAAAATTTTAATTTGTCGAGGCACCTTACTTTCTTCATCAACTAATAATGAGGATCTTGAAGACGGTAATATTATTGTATTTGATGATGTAACTGAACTGGTTAAAGCGCAACGAAATGCGGCATGGGGTGAAGTTGCACGCCGGCTTGCACACGAAATCAAAAATCCACTAACGCCCATTCAGCTTTCAGCAGAACGTATTAGGCACAAATATCTGGACAAAATGGAATCAAAAGATGCAGACATTCTTGATCGTTCGACCCATACTATTATTCAACAGGTTGAAACGTTAAAAGAAATGGTAAAAGCTTTTTCTGATTATGCCCGCATGCCATCACTAAATCTGGGTACCATTGACCTGAATAAAATAATTATTGAAGTACTCGATTTGTATCGCTCCCCCAGCAATGATACTCAATTATCTGTATTTTCGGTTAAACTGGATTCCAGCGCACCAACAATAGAAGCCGATATTGGCCGTTTACGACAATTACTGCATAATCTAATTAAAAATGCGCTGGAAGCAAACCAGGAGAATCATTCAGAATCGCAACGACAACTAAAAGAAGAAAAAATTTATATTTCAACCCGTTGCGCTGAAGAACATTCTTGCCGTTATGTTGAGTTAAAAATTACCGATACAGGCCCCGGTATTGCCAAAGATATGTTTGACCAATTATTTGAGCCATATGTCACCACTAAACCGAAAGGTAGTGGCCTGGGCCTGGCCATTGTTAAGAAAATTGTTGAAGAGCATGGCGGAATGATTTTTGCTGAAAATGCTGAAAATGGCGGGGCAAGTATTATAATAAGACTACCGGTTAAAAGCTCAGCTAAACTTTATTCAGATTATGGTTCAACACCTGAAAACATAAAATACAATAACAACGATGCAACTGCTTAAATCCATGGAAAATAAAACACCTCATTTCAGTGAGACCGCACCCAGCATGCCGCATATTTTAGTGGTTGATGATGAGCCTGATATTCGAGATTTACTACAGGAAATTCTTGAAGACGAAGGTTATAAGGTTGAAACAGCAGAAAATGGCGAGACAGCGCGGCAAGCTTATCGCCAACATCAACCTAATCTTATTCTACTTGATATCTGGATGCCTGATGTAGATGGCATCACTTTATTAAAAGAATGGACTGAAAATGGGAATTTATCTGTCCCCGTTATAATGATGTCCGGTCATGGCACAGTTGAAACGGCTGTTGAAGCCACTCGGTTAGGCGCATTTGACTTCATTGAAAAGCCTCTCTCTCTGGCAAAACTTTTATTAACCGTTGAGCAAGCCCTCAGTTCTGACAAGACCCTGCATACTTCCGCTGCTTATACTCAAGGGGTTGTTGTTAATGAGCCTGTTGGTCGCAGTCCAACAATGCAACGTTTACGAGAACAAATAAAACGTATTGCAGAACACGACAGCTGGGTATTATTAAACGGTGAAGCGGGCAGCGGCATAAAAGTAGCCGCTTACTATTTGCACACCAGCAGCCTGCACAATAAAAAAAGCTTTATCGAAGCCAACCTGTCTTCTTTGAGTTACGAAAAAAATCCCGAAGAATTTGTTGGTATTAAATCAGGCACCACTATAAGTACTGGTCTACTTGATAAAGCTCAGGGTGGTACATTATTTTTACGCAATATTGATGAATCAGATGAAACAACACAAAGTTTTTTACTCAGTTTATTACAAACAGGCTTCTTTCAGCATATTGGGGACTCATCGAAAATTCCCTTTAAAGCACGTATTATTTGTTCAACACATAAAGACCTTGAAATGCTGGTTGAGGAAAATAAATTCCGAAAAGATTTATTTTATTTAATTAATGTCGTATCACTGCATATCCCCGCATTGCGCGAACATCGTGAAGATATACCGGATTTACTTAATTTTTATACCAATTTACTGGTTGAACAGGAAAATTTACCTTATCGTCATTTTAGTCTAGCGGCACAAAATCGACTACGCAATTATGAATGGCTAGGTAATATTCGCGAGTTAACGAACCTGGTGCAACACTTACTTATCACTGCAACAGGCAATGAAATTGAATTAAAAGAAGTTACTTCAGCCATTGAGCAAAAAGGGAAAATAACGGTATCAGGAGAGAGTATTTCTGTTGCTTATGATCTACCATTACGTGAAGCAAGAGAGCTCTTTGAACGTAATTATTTAATTCACCAATTAAAGAAAACCGATGGCAGTATTAGCAAAGTTGCAAAACTAATTGGCATGGAGCGCACTCATCTTTATCGAAAATTACGTGCATTAGGCATTGATCCAAAAACATTAATAATTGAAAATACATAAAAATAATATAATAAAATGAAAATTATAATTCTAGGTGCAGGGCAAGTTGGCAGCTCACTGGCAGAAAATCTCACCAGTGAAGCAAATGATATTACCGTCATCGATAAAGATGAAAAAACCCTACTCGCGCTTCAGGACCGCCTTGATTTACGCACTATTACCGGGCATGCCTCACACCCGGATATATTAAGAGCAGCAGGTGCAGATGATGCAGACATGCTCATTGCTGTAACGGACAGCGATGAAACAAACATGGTCGCATGCCAGGTTGCTTACACGGTATTTCATACTCCAACTAAAATTGCCCGTGTTCGTGCCTTAGGCTATTTATCTCATCCTCAACTGTTTCAACAAGAAGCCTTACCGGTTGATGTTTTAATCAGTCCTGAACAGCTTATTACAGACTACATACAAAGCTTAATCATTCATCCGGGAGCACTCCAAGTGCTTGATTTCGCTGATAAAAAAGTACAGCTTGTTGGCGTACGAGCTTATTATGGTGGACCACTAGTTGGTCATGCACTAAGTGCTATCAAACAGCATATGCCCAGTGTTGAAATTCGTGTTGCAGCTATTTATCGACGTAATCATGCCATTATTCCCCAAAGCAATACCGTCATCGAAGCTGATGATGAAGTTTTTTTTGTTGCCGCACCAAAATGTATTCGCGCCATGATCAGCGAACTACGCCGCCTTGATAAACCCTATAAACGTATCATGATTGTTGGTGGTGGTAATATTGGTAAACGCCTCGCTCAGGCCCTGGAAAACAATTATCAGGTTAAACTCATTGATCACAATACCATCCGCGCTCATGATTTAGCTAAAGAACTTGATAACACCATTGTGCTTAATGGTGATGCCTCAGATGGAACTTTATTAACAGAAGAAAATATCGATAATACCGATATCTTTTGCGCTGTTACCAATGATGAAGAGGCAAATATTTTATCTGCCATGCTGGCCAAGCGATTGGGTGCACGCAAGGTAATGGCTTTAATCAACCGAACAGCCTATGTTGATCTCATTCAGGGAGGTGAAATTGATATCGCTATATCACCGCAACAATCAACCATAAGCAGTTTATTAGCCCATGTTCGTCGCGGTGACGTTGTAAAAGTGCATTCTTTACGGCGTGGTGCCGCAGAAGCCATTGAAGCAATCGCTCACGGAGATAAAACAACATCCAAAGTTGTTGGCCGACAAATTCACGAACTTAAATTACCACACGGCACAACGATTGGCGCCATTGTTCGTGGTGAAAATGTCATTATTGCGCATCACGATACAATCATTGAACCCGAAGATCATGTCATACTTTTTCTCATCGACAAAAAATATATCTCCGACGTTGAAAAACTTTTTCAAGTTGGCATCACCTTCATATAAAAATAATAATTATGCAATTTTTTGTCATACAACGCATCCTTGGAATTCTATTAATGATTTTTAGTTTCACCATGCTCCCGCCCATGGTTGTTTCTATTATTTATCTTGATGGTGCATTTGAACCCTTTTTTAACGCCTTCGCCGTAACCTTAATTACAGGAATAATCGCCTGGCTACCGGTTAAGAACTACAAAAATGAATTACGTCTAAGGGATGGATTTTTAATTGTCGTTTTATTCTGGACGGTTTTAGCCTCATTCGGTGCAATACCTTTTGTTATATCGACACAAATCGATATATCCATTACTGATGCCATCTTTGAATCTTTATCAGGTTTAACAACCACGGGCGCAACCGTTATAGAAGGGTTAGATAAATTACCGGAATCTATTCTTTATTATCGGCAACAACTTCAGTGGTTAGGCGGTATGGGTATTATTGTTTTAGCGGTTGCCATCATGCCTTTGCTCGGCATCGGCGGAATGCAACTCTATAAAGCTGAAACGCCCGGCCCTATGAAAGATAATAAATTGACGCCACGCATTACTGAAACAGCCAAAGCACTCTGGTATATCTATTTAACCCTAACCATTGCCTGTGCCGTTGCTTATTGGCTAGCAGGCATGAATACTTTTGATGCCATTGGCCATAGCTTTTCAACCATTGCAATTGGTGGTTTCTCAACTCATGATGCAAGCATGGGGTTTTTCAATGAAACACCTATGGTCGAAGTTGTTGCCATTATATTTATGCTGCTTGCAGGCATTAATTTTTCCTTACATTTTTTATCCTGGCGCAGCCGTTCTCTTAAAGCCTATATAATGGATTCTGAATTTAAGACCTATATAACTTTATTAGTCCTAATAACTTTAGTTTCATCAATATATTTATACTATACCGATTTTTTCATTGCGCCTGAACGAGCTTTATTACATGGCATGTTCCAGGCGGTATCAATAGGTACTACCACCGGTTTCACAACTTACGAATATTACAACTGGCCCGGCTTCTTACCTGTTTTACTGCTTTTTACCAGTTTTATCGGCGCTTGTGCTGGCTCAACAGGTGGCGGTATGAAAATGATTCGTTTTTTACTCTTACTTAAACAGGGTATGCGCGAAGTAAAACGACTAATCCATCCAAACGCAGTGTTTATTATCAAGATAGGCGGCAAACCGTTATCTGATCGCGTAATACAAGCAGTGTGGGGGTTTTTCTCTGCCTACGTTGCAGCATTTGTTATTATATTATTAATACTAATGCTTACTGGTCTGGATCAAATCAGCGCCTTTTCAGCCACTGCCGCAACCATGAATAATCTTGGTCCGGGCTTAAATGAAGTCGGTTCTAACTATGCAGGTATAACAGATTCCGCCAAGTGGGTTTTATGTTTTGCAATGTTATTAGGACGGCTGGAAATTTTCACTTTGCTGGTATTACTCACGCCAGCATTTTGGCGGCGTTAAAAATAAATTCTTGAACCACAGAGGTCACGGCGGTACACAGAGTTTTATAATTTTATTTTCTCTGTGTACCGCCGTGACCTCTGTGGTTATTTCTTTTGACCTTTACTCAACCGTTACAGACTTTGCAAGGTTACGTGGTTGATCAACGTCTGTTCCTTTCAACACAGCCACGTGATAAGCCAGCATTTGTAGTGGTACGGAAAAAATAATGGGTGAAATTGCAATGTCTAATGGTGCAACCTCAATCACTTTAATGCCTTCTTCTGATTTTAAATTTGTCCCCTTATCAGAAAAAATATAAAGCTTTCCACCACGTGCTTTAACTTCCTGTAAGTTTGATTTTAATTTATCTATTAACTTGTCATTTGGTGCAACAGCAACAATGGGAATATTTTTATCCACTAATGCAATCGGTCCATGTTTTAATTCACCGGCAGGGTAACCTTCTGCATGTATATACGAAATTTCTTTAAGTTTTAACGCCCCTTCCAATGCAACTGGATAATGCATGCCTCGACCTAAAAATAAAGCATGTTCTTTATCTGCAAAATCTTTTGCCATTTCTTTAATATCATTATCAAGTTTTAAAACATCATCAATAATACCCGGCAAATGACGTAATTGTTTAACTACTTTCGCTTCTCTTTCAGGCGGAAGGCCGAAACGTCTTGCTAATACCGTTATTAATAAAGTAAGAGCAACGAGCTGTGTTGTAAAAGCTTTTGTTGAAGCAACACCAATCTCCGGGCCTGCTCTTGTCATTAAACAAAGTTCTGACTCACGCACTAAAGAACTTTCTGGCACATTACAAATAGCCAGGCTATGTTTAAAACCAATTTCTTTTGCTTTGCGTAATGCCGCCAAGGTATCTGCTGTTTCACCTGATTGTGAAATAGTGATTAACAATGTATCAGGCTGAACTACCACTGTTCGATATCGAAATTCACTGGCAACCTCAATATTACAAGGCAAATTGGTAACAGATTCAATACCATATTTTGCTATTAATCCGGCATGATAACTTGTACCACAAGCAATAATTTGTATAGATTTAATTTTATTAAATATTTCAATTGCCTTAGGACCAAAGCTTGAATCTAAAACAGTATCTTTACCTAGTCGACCTTCTAACGTTTCAGCAATTGCAGCGGGTTGTTCATAAATTTCCTTAAGCATATAATGGGCGTATTCGCCTTTATCGACAGCATCACCCGAAAGTTTACTTTCATGAATATCTCTATCAACTTTATCTCCCGCCTCATCAAATACATCAATATTAGATGCATTGATAATTGCCATATCGCCTTCTTTTAAAATAATAAATTGATGTGTTTCTGATAATAAAGCAGACATGTCTGATGCAATAAAATTTTCATTTTCACCAACACCAATAACTAGAGGGCTACCTTTACGCGTACAAATTAATGTCTCGGGTTCAGAGGTGCTCACCACACCTAAAGCATAAGCACCGTCTAAATCATTCGTTGATTTTTTAACTGCTGCAAATAATGAATTACCTTCATTCAAATATTTTTCGATTTGATGAACAATAACTTCGGTGTCGGTATCTGAAGTGAAATTAAAACCAGCTTTAATTTGTTCTGCACGTAAAGATTCATGATTTTCAATAATTCCATTATGCACAATCGCAACACAATCATTACAAACATGTGGATGTGCATTTTTTTCTGTCGGTTCACCGTGTGTCGCCCAGCGTGTGTGGCCTATACCGATAAAACCATCTGCTGGTGTTTTTAATAAAGCAGCCTCTAGATTTTTTATTTTTCCAACTGCCCTGACACGCTGTATATTCTTATTATTATCTACAACCGCAATACCTGCCGAATCATAACCCCGGTACTCAAGACGATTTAATCCGTGAAGTAACACGGGGGTAATATTTCTTTTAGAAACTGCGCCTACAATGCCACACATAATGGTCTCTCAGTTTAATTTTATTAATTGATTTTTATTTCTTGTTTTTTACTGGCCGTTTCCAGCCTCGAATACTTTTTTGTTTTACTCGCGTAGTAACAAGCTCATCATCGGCAACATCCATTGTAATCGTTGAACCTGCGCCAATAGTCACGTTTTTACCTATTTTTACAGGGGCAACGAGTTGTGTGGCTGAACCAATAAACACATTATCTTCAATAATTGTCTGGTGTTTATTTGCACCATCATAGTTACAGGTGATTGTACCTGCACCTATATTTACGTTTTTACCTACCAGCGAATCACCCACATAAGTTAAATGGTTTACTTTACTACCAAGGCCAATAAAACTTTTTTTAATTTCTACAAAATTACCAATATGGGTGTTTTCTGATAATACCGCGCCGGGTCTTAATCGGGCAAAAGGACCCACTTTGCTGCCTTTCCCAACTGACGCATTATCTAATATGCTCATTGGTAAGATCACAACACCGTCTGCAATCTTTGAATTTTTTATTACGCAGTTCGCACCAATAGAAACATTGTTGCCTATAGAAACATTGCCTTCAAATACCGTATTGATATCAATAGAAATATCCTGACCGTGTATTATCTCACCACGAATATCTATTCTTGTTGGATCAGCGAGTGTTATACCGTCCGTCATTAATTTATTTGCTTGCTCTTGTTGATAATAACGTTCCAACTCAGAAAGTTGCAATCGATTATTCACACCCATTACTTCATATTCATTATCCGGTTGTGTTGTGTGCACAGTAAAATTATCTTTTACTGCCATTGCAATAACATCTGTTAAATAATATTCTTTTTGTGCATTACTATTATCAAGCTGACTTAACCAACCTTTTAACAAACTTGCTTTTACCGCTAGAATACCGGTATTTACTTCTTTTATTTCTTTAATCTCTTCACTCGCGTCTTTTTCTTCAGTAATATTTTCAACCAAACCATTTGTATTACGAACAATGCGACCATAACCTTGTGGGTTATCGAGATTCATCGTCAATAATGAAAAGCCATCTTTAGCCTGATCTAATAATTTTATTAACGTTTCATTCTTAATAAGAGGTACATCACCATATAAAATAAGAACCAACTGTTCATTTTTTAATTGATCAGTCACCTGATCAACTGCATGACCTGTACCAAGCTGTTCAGCTTGTAATACCCAGTTAATGTCTGGATCATTAATTTGTTGCTGAACTTGTTCGCCACCATGACCATAGACAACATTTATTATTTCTGGCTTTAGTTTTTTTGATGTATTTATTACATGCTGGACTAATGGTAAACCGGCTAAAGTATGCAATACTTTAGGCAATGAAGATTTCATTCTTGTGCCCTGACCCGCTGCAAGAATGACGATATTAAGATGACTGTTATTTGACATAATGTTATTTTATATTAATGAACGACCGGCTTATTCGGATCACCTAACTGGTGATTTTCAACTAAACCAGATCCAACTTCTTCCTCTGTTGCATTACGAATAGCTAAAACTTTTATTCTGAACGTCATTGTTTTCCCCGCAAAGGGGTGGTTACCATCAAGAAATACTTCACCGTTTTCAACAGATATAACCTTCATCGTTAAAGTCTCGCCCTTTTCATTTTGAAAACTTACTTCTGTACCGATAGTTTGAAATTCAGATGGTACATTTTCTATTTTGTCACGAAATGTCTTATTGGGATCAAATTCACCAAATCCATTTTCCGGTGTTAATTCTATATCTATGGTATCACCAATTTTTGCCCCTTCCACTGCTTTCATATCACCAGAAATGTCGCTGTTGCCAGCACCATGAACATATTCCATAGGTGTATCATTTTGTTCTACAACTTCACCTTTATCATTTAAAATACTGCTGGTGAAAGAAACAACTTTATGTTTTTCAACTATTAACTCAGACATTTCAAAACCTAATATATATTCATTTAATTCGACTAAATTATACACGAGAATCCATTTTATGAGCATAAGGCATAAAAACTAGTCGTAAAATGCAAAAAAGGGCAGATAATCTGCCCTTTTTTAATATGCTGAACTACCCTAAAAATTAACGTCTTTTACGGAAACGCTCGATCATTTGCAGCTGTGCTACTGCTTCAAGCAATTTCGACTGTGCTTCTGCTATATCCATCTCGCCTTCACGATTTGCAATAGCTTCTTCAGCCGCTTGTTTTGCTTCCATTGCTGCTACTTCGTCTAAATCTTGCGCACGAACCGCAGTATCAGACAAAATAGTCACTACGCTTGGTTGAACTTCCATCATGCCACCAGAGACATAAATCGATTCTTCCTCACCACCTTGCTTAGTGATTTTAACTTCACCCGGCTTAAGTGGCGTCAATAATGGAGTATGACGGGCATGAATACCCAATTCACCCATTATTGCCGGTGCAATAACAATTTCTGCTCGGCCAGAAAAAAGTTCTTTCTCAGCACTAACAATATCTAAATGCATGGTCATTGCCATACTACTTCTCCAATAGTTTAAAGCTTACTATTTAATAGTTTTTGCTTTCTCAATTGCTTCTTCGATTGTACCTACCATGTAGAACGCTTGTTCCGGCATGTGATCGTACTCACCTTCAACTATACCTTTGAACGACTTGATAGTTTCTTTTGCTGATACATATTTACCAGGAGCACCGGTGAATACTTCAGCAACAAAGAATGGTTGAGATAAGAAACGTTGGATTTTACGAGCACGAGAAACGATTAACTTATCTTCTTCAGATAATTCGTCCATACCCAAAATCGCAATAATATCTTTTAATTCTTTATACTTCTGCAAAGTACCTTGAACGCCACGTGCTACATTATAGTGCTCATCACCAATAACCAATGGATCAAGCAAACGTGAAGTTGAATCTAGTGGATCTACCGCTGGGTAGATACCGAGTTCAGCAATTTGACGAGAAAGTACGAGTGTCGCATCTAAGTGAGCAAATGTTGTAGCAGGTGATGGATCTGTTAAATCATCCGCTGGTACATATACTGCTTGGAATGATGTAATAGAACCTGTCTTAGTAGATGTGATACGTTCTTGTAACGCACCCATTTCTGCAGCAAGAGTAGGCTGGTAACCTACCGCTGAAGGCATACGACCAAGAAGTGCTGATACTTCTGTACCAGCTAATGTGTAACGGTAGATGTTATCAATAAACATTAATACGTCACGACCTTCATCACGGAAGTTTTCTGCGATTGTTAAGCCAGTTAACGCAACACGTAAACGGTTACCTGGAGGCTCATTCATCTGACCATAAACAAGAGCAACTTTATCTAAAACGCCGCCTTCTTCCATTTCGTAGTAGAAATCGTTACCTTCACGAGTACGTTCACCAACACCGGCGAATACTGAG
>JAUWUS010000059.1 GCA_030617815.1 Gammaproteobacteria bacterium | reverse complement strand
CTTCCATTTCAAAGCTGACTTTTAAACGACTTTTCTCTAATTGTTGAAAATAAGCCGTATAGTCTTTGCCAGTAAACGCATTTTCCCGTCCACCATTCTCGGCAATAATACGCGAAAACTCACCCGCAGCATGTTTTTTAGTGCCTTTAAACATCATGTGTTCTAACACATGCGAAACACCTGTAATACCACTGTGCTCATAACTGCCACCCACTTTGTACCAAACCTGGGAAACAACAACCGGGGCACGATGATCTTCTTTAACCAGCACTTTCATGCCATTTGCCATTTTAAACTCGTGCATTTCTGCTGAAGCTAAAGCCAGGCCTAATGTGCTGACAAGATACAACGAGATAAAAGCCAATAACCGTATACTCATTAAATATTTTTCCTTATTTCAAATTGCCTTACTACTCTTAAATTTAAGCATGAAGGCTTACTCCGCAAAGCGGCAAATGGTAGAATACCGTTTTATTTAACCTATTTCATAACAATTTCTACGACCGACAAATCAATGTTTAGTTTCCTCAAATCAAATAAAGCCAAAACAGCACCGTTAAAAGATGCAAACGATGCTAAAGATGGCGAAAATCAGTCTCGCGACCAGTCTGAAGGTTTATTTTCACGACTTAAACAGGGCTTAAGCCAAACTCGTCACAGTTTAACCGATGGTTTAGCCAATTTAGTACTCGGTGCAAAAACCATTGATGATGATTTAATGGAACAAATCGAAGATATCCTGATCACTGCTGATCTGGGCATGGAAGCAACTACCCGTATTAGTCAGAATCTGTTGCAAAAAATCTCACGCAATGAGTTAAAAGATCCCCAGGCGTTATTTTCAGCTTTACACGATGAAATGCAGGCTATTCTGGCGCCCTGCGAACAGCCCTTAGTCATACCTGAAACAGGCAGCCCCTTTGTTATTTTGGTGATTGGCATTAATGGCGCAGGCAAAACCACCACCATTGGTAAGTTGGCCAAACGCCTGCAAAACGAGGGTAAATCAGTAATGTTAGCCGCCGGCGATACCTTTCGCGCAGCAGCGGTTGAACAACTTCAAGTTTGGGGAGAACGCAACGATATTCCGGTTATCGCTCAACACAATGGCGCTGATAGTGCCTCGGTTATTTATGATGCGCTGGAGTCTGCCCGCTCAAAAAATATTGATGTTTTAATCGCCGATACCGCCGGACGATTGCATACCCAAACGAATTTGATGGAAGAATTGAAAAAAGTAAAACGTGTGTTAGGTAAAATTGATCAAGCTGCCCCACACGAAGTCATGCTGGTGCTCGACGCAGGCACAGGACAAAATGCTTTAAACCAGGCTGAACAATTCCATCAAGCCATGCAACTCACGGGTATTACCCTCACCAAACTCGACGGCACCGCAAAAGGCGGCGTTATTTTTGCCATCGCCCATAAACTCGGTTTACCGATTCGCTTTATTGGCGTGGGTGAAGGCATCGAAGACTTGCGGACTTTTGCAGCTAATGATTTTGTTGATGCGTTGTTTGCTAAGAATGATTAAACAATTTCACCACTCGACTGCAAGGACGCAAGAGGTAGGGCAACGCATGGAGCAGTTGCCGAGTGGGCACGGAGGTTCACAGAGGGATACAAATTAATTTATTTCATCGTTTTGATGCATAATTAATTATCAAAAACATTCACTTACCCCCTGTGTTCTCTGTGCCCTCTGTGGTAAAAATAGATCCAATTATAATAATTAAATTAAAAAACTTATGATCCGTTTTATAAATGCCAGTAAACGCTATAGCAGCGGGTTTGATGCTCTGCAAAATGTGAACTTTCACATGGCTGCGGGAGAAATGGCTTTTTTAACCGGCCATTCCGGCGCAGGAAAAAGTTCTCTGTTAAAATTGATCGCATTGCTGGAACGCTCAAGCCGTGGTCAGGTTATTATTAATAATCAAAACCTGGCAAAAATCTCACGCCGTCGTATTCCGTATTTTCGCCGTAACATTGGTATTATTTTCCAGGATCATCAACTGTTATTTGATCGTACTGTTTACGACAATGTTGCTTTACCTTTAATTATTGCAGGATTTTCTCACCGCGACATTGGCAAACGTGTTCGTGCCGCACTGGATAAAGTGGGTTTGCTCAATAAAGAAAAAAAATATCCCATTACATTATCGGGCGGTGAGCAACAACGTGTCGGCATTGCCCGTGCGGTGGTGAACAAACCACCCCTTATTCTTGCAGATGAACCAACTGGTAATCTGGATCCTGAACTTTCAGCAGAAATCATGGGCTTGTTCCGGGATTTTAGTGATGTGGGTGTGACTGTTTTAGTTGCGACTCATGATCTTGCTTTAATCTCTCAGCTTCCTTATCGCATGTTAACGCTTAAAAATGGAAAGCTGATTAATGACGGTTTGCCTGTCTTATGAATAACAATGTAAAAAAACGCCACAATCAAATCCGACCCGGTTTGACGACTTTATTGGGTTCTTATTTTTTACGTCATATCCAGGTATTTTTTTATAGCCTTGGTCAGTTAAGTCGTACACCTGTGTCTACCCTGATGACCTGCATGGTCATTGGTATTGCCCTGGCTTTACCCACAGGGCTGCATACCCTACTAAAAAATGCCCAACAACTTAGTGGTGGCTGGGAAAGTACTGCTCAAATATCGGTTTTTCTAAACAGGAATATTCGCACATCTCAGGCGCAAAAATTAAAATCAGATATTCAAAACTGGCCTGATGTTATTTCAGTACACTACATTAGCCGTGAACAGGCATTAATAGAATTTCAGGAACTCTCCGGTTTTGGTGATGCATTAAAAGCGTTAAATACAAATCCTTTACCTTCAGTATTCATTGTTAAACCAAAATTATCATCAACAAGCGATGAACAGGCGACTCAACGTTTATTAAATAAACTTCGTAATCTAAAACAAACCGATAAAGCGCAACTCGATATGCAGTGGGTTCGACGACTCTATGCGATTATGAATATTGTTGAACGAGGAGTACTCATTCTCAGTTTTTTACTCGCACTGGCCGTTTTATTGGTGGTCGGAAACACCATTCGCCTGGCAATTCAAAACAGATACAAAGAAATAGTGGTGATGAAACTCATTGGCGGTACCGATGCCTTTATTCGTCGTCCCTTTCTTTATACCGGTTTTTGGTATGGATTATTCGGTGGCATTATTGCCTGGTTGCTAGTGAGTTTTGCCCTGCTTAGTATCAGCCAGCCCCTCGAAAAATTAACCATGCTTTATCAAAACCAGTTTGAACTGGCTAATATTTCATTTTTAACCGTTTTAATTTTACTTGGAATAAGTATTTTTCTCGGTTTAGCCGGTTCATGGTTTGCTGTTGGCCGACATTTGCGCGAAATTGAGCCACAATAATATTTAACAAACGCCCTCTAATTTTATTACACTAAAACCTGAAATAAACTAAACTTAATCAACTCTGCACCGATACATTAAGTATCAATAATAATTAAAAATATCATTACTTTAAGCAGATATAATTAAAATATGGCTGAAAAAACGACTCGTATCCTCATAGTAGATGGCTCAACGGTATCACGAGAGATCTTGTCACGCATTCTGCAAAGTGAAATAACTCAGGTTAAAGTCGACAACTGTAAAAGCGGTGCTGACGCGGTCCAGAAACTAGACAAAAATCATTATGATCTCATCACAACCGCACTCATGTTACCCGACATGGACGGCCTGGCCTTATGCCGCAACATTCGAAACTCACACACGCATAAACATACTCCCGTTATTGTTGTCTCCGGTGACGCTGATGAACGTCTGTTACAGGAAGGTTTTAAAGCCGGTGTAACCGATTACTTTGATAAATCTAATGGCTACAAAGCATTTGGTGACTTTATAAAATCCTTTATCCAGCGAAATTCCGGCTTGGTTGGACACGTGCTATTTATTGAAGACAGCAAAACCGCTGCCGCTGTTATTTGCGACATCCTGGAAAGGCACGGTTTAAAAGTGACCCATGCTGACTCCGCCGAATTTGCCTTGGAGCTGCTTGAAAAGCAACATTATGACGAAAATACTGAGGATCCGATTGATCTTGTTATCACTGATTTTTATCTTCAAGGTGATCTTACCGGGGGTGATTTACTCTACGCTATTCGCACTCGTTTTCATTATTCACAACAGGAATTACCGGTATTGGTGATCACCGGTAACGATGATCAAAAAACCCAAATTGAAGTTTTTCACGCTGGCGGCAACGACTTTGTCACTAAACCCATTTTAGAAGAAGTCATTATCGCCAGAATTCGACTGCTTTTACTGATTCGGCACCAGTTTGAAGCCCTGAAACAACAAGCCGAAAGCATACGCTGGATTGCAGCAACAGATAGCCTCACCGGGGTACGCAGTAAACGCTATCTGGTGGATAACGGTGAAGAATTCATCCAAAACACTGCTAACCAGCCAGTATGGGCGGTGATCATTGATCTTGATAACTTTAAGGAAATCAATAACAGCCTTGGCCATATTACCGGTGACCATGTTTTAGCTGAACTGGGAAGCAAGTTGAACCAGTCGTTCCCGGAAGACATGGTAGTACGTTTTGGCGGTGAAGAATTTTCCATCCTCATGAAAAACCAGAGTCTGAAAGAAGCTCTGCAAAAAACCGAAAAACTACGTAAAGAAATCGAAAAACTAAAACCTGCCAATGTTGAACTTACCGTCAGTATTGGACTGGCCAGTATGCAAGATCACCCCGACAGCAGCCTGACTAAAATTTTAGCCCTGGCCGACAAAGCCTTGTTTCAATCAAAAGACACCGGGCGAAACCGTGTTTCTATCAACACGCCTGAGGGCATAAAACTTTCTATTTTACACAGCGATTGAGTCAAATACCCCTACAAATAATACATTTACCTTCTAAAATCAATCACTTACAATTTTCAACCAATTGAACTAATCCAAATGTTGGCACTCTAACCCTTCGAGTGCTAAAATTGCTTAGCGCTAAAATTTGATTCACAAATCCCAAGGGGTTAAATATGAGCAAAAGTCTTCAACTACAATTTGCAGTACCATCAGGCAGCCTGGAGTCTTATTTATCTGCTGCGCGTAAGATTCCTATTCTCAGTGCAGAAGAAGAACGCGAACTCGCAGTACAGTTGCAAGATCATGGTGATCTTGAGGCCGCTCAAAAACTGGTTTTATCACACCTGCGTTTTGTCGCCCACGTTGCTCGCAGTTACAGTGGCTATGGCCTCTCACTCGCTGATTTAGTGCAAGAAGGCAACATTGGTTTAATGAAAGCCGTTAAACGCTTTGACCCAACTGTTGGTGTGCGTTTAATTTCGTTCGCAGTTTACTGGATTCGAGCTGAAATTCATGAATTCATCTTGCGTAACTGGCGCATAGTAAAAGTAGCAACCACTAAAGCACAACGTAAATTATTCTTTAACTTGCGTAGTAAAAAGAAACAACTCGGCTGGTTCAGCAACGATGAAGTCAGTGCCGTCGCAGAAGATTTAGGTGTAAAACGCACCGATGTTCTGGAAATGGAAAAACGTTTAAGTGGTTTGGATATCGGTTTTGATGGCCCGGATGACAATGATGAAAATATTGCACCTGCTCCTGCAAACTATCTGGAAGACACCAGTCTTGAACCGGCCCGTTTAGTTGAACAATCCGACTGGTCCGAAAATCAGGAGTCGCGTTTATATGCTGCGCTGAAAAATCTGGATGAAAGAAGCCGCGACATTTTGCAACAGCGTTGGTTAACCGACAATAAATCAACCTTGCATCAGTTAGCCGATCAATATGGTATTTCAGCAGAGCGTATTCGCCAGCTTGAAAGCAATGCGATTAAGAAATTAAAAAATATCATCGGCGAAGCAGCATAAATTCCAGCAGTACTTAAATTAAAAGCCTCTTTAGAATAAAGAGGCTTTTTTTAAATAAAAAAGGGATGCATTCCAGCATCCCTTTCTTCAAATCTAACTAAAATTACGTAATATCAGCCAAAAAATATCACCGATAAAAAACTTGCCCATGAGACAATAATCAACGCAACAATGATCACCATTGGGAAATTCTGAAAAGTAAACATCTCTTTCATCTGATTATCCTCAAATCTAATTAACACTCAATCTATTTAAGCTAATTCTAATATAGCAGATAAATAACATCAAGCAGATCAGACGTTATCCGCCACTAATAATATAAGCTACTTTGCTGGATCCTGTTTTTTTGCTGTATTTTCAGAGTTTCGGGTCGGTATACGAATGTCATCATCATCCATCAAAATACGGTGTGCAGGCCCTTCCATATCATCGAACTGACCACTTTTCACCGCCCAGAGGAAGCCCCAAATTGCCACGCCAAGCACCAGTAAACCCAGTGGGATTAATAAATAAAGTATTTCCATAGGGGGATTATACGCGGTCTAACTTGATTGCCCTAACTGAAAAAATCAAAAACCATTAACCACAGACGACTGCATGGACGCAGGAGCAGTTGCCGAGGACACGGAGGCGCACAGAGAAAAAACAAAATACTTTAAAAACCTCTGTGAACCTCCGTGTCCCCTCGGCAACTGCTCCTGTGTTGCCCTACCTCCTGCGTCCATGCAGTCGTGTGGTGCTATTAGATATCTACCGATTTATTCAGTCGTAATGCGTTCAGCACTACCACCAGCGAACTGGCTGACATACCAATCGCTGCCATCCACGGCGCAATATAACCCATCGATGCCAGCGGCAACGCCAGTAAATTGTAAAATAACGCCCAACCGAGATTCTGATGAATAATATTCACACTGCGCTTTGCCATTTTGAAGGCATCAACCAAATGTGGCAGGTGTTCTGACAACAACACCATATCCGCACTGGCTTGCGCCAGTTGTGTGCCGCCACCCATCGCAATCGAAACCTGTGCAGCTGCGAGTACCGGCGCATCATTAACACCATCCCCTATCATGGCTACCACTTCACCCTGATTTTGCAATTCATGAATAACCGCAAGCTTGTCTTCAGGTTTCATACTGTGACGTGTCGTCTCAATACCCACTTGCTTCGCAATATAAGAAACTGCCGTTTCATTATCACCACTGACTAACCAGATTTTTTTACCCTGCGCCTTTAAAGTACAAACTGATTCAGCGGCCTGCTCGCGTAATTCATCTCCAAGAAAATACACAGCTAACACTTCTTTTTCATTGGCTAAAAATATTTCTGTTGCATGCTCTGATTTATTTTTTAAAATCGAAAGCTCAGCATTGCAAACATAAGCTGCACAACCTAAACGATATTGAATGCCATCAATCAAGCCCGTAACGCCTTGTCCCGAAACAGCTTCTATGTTTTCTGCTGTTACTGTATTTGGTTGCGAAGCTTTTTGTAAAAACACTTTAGCAACAGGGTGCTCTGATCCAGATTCAAGCGCAGCAGCAATATTTAAGCTTTGCTGCTCTTCTATCCCGGTAAAAGTTTGCAAAGACTCAAGTACAAGCCGACCTTTAGTTAAGGTTCCTGTTTTATCAAAAATAATATGGGTTACTTTAGCTAATGTTTCCAGGGCATGGCCGCGTGTGGTCAAGACACCTAAACGAGTTAAGCTTCCTGTTGCCGCGGTCATGGCTGCCGGTGTAGCTAATGATAAGGCACATGGACAAGTCACTACTAATAAAGATAAAACGATCCAAAAAGCCTGCTCAGGATCATGTTCCCACCACCATAATCCTACGGCTGTCACCAGGACAAGCAAAAAACCAACGAACCAGGCGGCAACTTTGTCTGCCGTTTTAGCAATACCGGGTTTTTCTGTTTGTGCACGATCAAGTAAACGTTGAATAGAAGCAAGTACAGTATCTTCACCAATATTGGTTACTTCTATCACTAACGGGCTTTCAATATTAACCGTACCACCAATTACTTTTTCATTAATTGTTTTTGCCAGGGGATAACTTTCACCAGTCAACAATGATTCATCAATACTACTGCGGCCTTCGACAATCACACCATCAGCTGGAATACTGGCTCCGGGTTTTACTCGAACTTTATCACCAGAGATCAATTCTGTTACCGCAACCGTTTCATCACCGTCATTCGTTAAACGCGTCGCCATTGCCGGCAAAAGTTTGACTAACTCTTCTGCTGCTTGACCGGCTTTTTGTCGCGCCGCCATTTCAAGAAAACGACCCGCCAGAAGAAAAAAAGTAAACATGGTGACAGAGTCAAAATACACTTCGCCACTTCTACTTATGGTTGCCCAGCAACTCGCAATGTAAGCCAAGCCAATTGCCAGCGAAACAGGAACATCCATACCCAACTGGCGAACTTTAAGATCACGCCATGCAGAACTAAAAAAAGAACGAGCAGAATAAAAAACCACCGGTGTTGCGATAAATAAACTAACCCAGCGCATGAAATTTTCAATGCCGGCATCCATACCGGAATAATCGCCAGCGTAAAGCGCCACAGCAAGCATCATAACTTGCATGGCACCCAAACCTGCGACAAATAAACGTTTTAGTGCAGTGGCGCGTTCTTTTTTATAAACAGCCTCTTGTCGTCCAGCATCAAACGGATGTGCAATATAACCAATTGAAGAAATAGCCTGTAAAATATCACTTAACTTAATTTGTGACTCATCCCAGCGAACACGGGCACGATGAGTAGAATAATTAACCCTGAACTCAACCACACCTGGCAAAGCACTAATATGGCGTTCGTTTAACCAAACACAGGCAGCACAAACTATACCTTCAAGAATAAGAGAGGCTTGTTTAATATTTTTATCATCGGTACTAACGAAGCTACGCTGTAATTCAGGTTTGTCATATAAGGTGAGTTCTTGTAAAACTTCAGGCACAGCAGCGCGTGCAGTCGGAGAGGTATCTGTACGGAATTGGTAAAAACTGGTCAGGCCACCATCAACAATGGCTTGTGCCACAGCCTGACAGCCAGGACAGCACATAGCCTGTTCCTTTTCGTCAATTTTAACGATATAAGAACTGTTTTTAGGAACAGGTAAACTGCAATGGAAGCATTCTTGCTCATTATTACCTGTCATATGTAATCCTAATTAATTTCAAGATCAAAATAATTGACCACGGAGGTCACGGGGGTACACAGAGAAAAAATAATATTTTAAAAACCCCTGTGTACCTCTGCGCCCTCTCGACAACTGCTCCTGCGTTGTTCTACCTTCGCCCATCCATGGGCTCGTGTGGTAAAAATTTTAATGTTCTTTAATAACTGTTTTCGCACGCACTTCGTGGACATCATTACCTTTATGTATTTTTAATATTAAATCCCAGTTACCCGGCTGGGTCAATGTTATGCTTTGCTGGTAAACACCCGACTCGACCTCTTGCATAGTAAAATTCGTATCCCGTTTACTGTCAGCCGGGCGTAAAAATACACCAGTAATTTTTGCCTTACTAATAAATTTATTTTTATCCGTTTTAATTTCAACTCTGAATATAGCCGGTTTATTAACAACTGCTTCGCCTAACCAACCTTTACGAATCGTCCAGTTAAGTATTTTTTGAGTTTCAAAACGTTTTACATAATCGTTATATTGATTTTGTTTTTGATGATAATCATGACTCACTGTTCCGGGGAAATGTGAACTGATTTTTCCACCTGATTGTGGAGCAGGTAATAACCATTTAGCAATATTAGTGTTCATGCCTTTTGTGGCAAACATAATAAAAAATGAATCCATTATGATAAGAATAACAAAGAACGTCACTATTGCTGCAGGTGCCCAGTGAAAACCGAACCCTTCTTTACCTGCTTGGCGGCGTAAATCACGCTGTGAAGTCACAATACCCAAAATATAAACGCTAACCAGATAAAGTGCGATATGAATAGCAAAGACATCTGCACCCGGCCATATAAAAATTGAAATAGGGACATATGTCGCAGTAACCGCAAAGGCCATAATAACCGCAGTCATTTTTCCAGACATATTACTGACGCTGTACAATAATATAAAAATAGTGACTATTAAAAAAACACCACCCAATAAAGTTATTAATATATTATCCACGTTAAATTACTTCCCATTATCCTTATAAATTAATTGCTTTTCAGGTATATAAAAAACATTTTTCTGAATAACTTTCTGTTTTATTTTACTGCCTATAGAATTGATAACAAAATTAAATCGGGTATTACTTTTTGATACATCAGCCGGTGACATTCTCACCTTGGCAATCAATTTAACACTGTGTTCTGCAGCCACATGTATTTCACTGAATTTCCCCATATCCAGTTCAACATTTTTAAGACCTTCTATCCTTATTCGGTAAGTATAAGGCCTTGAGGTCTTATTATTGATTTTAATATCATAACGATTTTGCACTCGACCATCTGATAATGTTACCGATAGCGGCTGACGAATTTGTCGCACCAGCATTTCCAAATCGCTGCGAGTTGCTACACTCCAAACCAACAATATAATCGTAGCTAATAAACTAATAGCATAACCAATATTTTTAACATTAAAACGTTTTGTCGCCTTCCCTTCAAGCTCATGCTGAGAAGAATATTTAATTAAACCTGTTGGAAACTTAATCGAGGTCATTATCTTATTGCAGGCATCAATACAAAGTGCACATGAGGTACATTGATATTGCATACCATTTCGAATGTCTATACCGGTCGGACAAACCTGAACACAATAACCACAATCAATGCAGTCACCCACTTCTGCATTATCACGTTCGGCTGACGTCATTAATCCTTTTGCAGGTTTAAGCCGCCCTTTTTCTCTTTCTCCGCGTTTCTCATCATAAGCAACAATCAATGTATCTGAATCAAACATAACGGCCTGAAAACGTGCATAGGGACACATATATGTACACACTTGTTCACGTGCCATACCTGCCATAACATAGGTCGTCATAGCTAAAAACAAGGTTGTTGCATAAGCAGCAAAAGGAGCCTTACCGGTAAATATTTGCACTATTAGATCAGGAGCATTGCCCCAATAAAGTGTAAAAGATAAACCTGTTAAAAGAGCAACAAGAAGCCACAGAAAATGAGTTGTCCCTATTTTAATTATCTTTTCGTTAGTCCAGTCTGATTGTGAAAGTTTTATCCGCGCATTACGTTCACCTTGTACCAGACGTTCAATGAAGACAAAAACATCCGTCCACAAAGTCTGAAAACAAAAGTAACCACAGAAAACACGACCCGCAAGGCCGGTAACAAAGAAAAGTAAAAATGCACCAATAAGAAGAAGGCCGGCCAGCCAAAAAATGTCTTGTGCGTAAACAACAAGATCAAAAATATAAAAACGTCTGCCATCCAGATCAAACAAAACAGCTTGTTCGGGACCTACTTCACGAGTCCAGCGTAACCAGGGTAGTAAAAAATAAACTGAATAAGCAAGAAGAAGTATGCCGGTTTTTATTGAACGATAACGTCCTTTAACCGAGCGTGGGAATATCTCAATCCGTTCCTGAAATAATACTTCTGGCATAGCGATAGCTAACCTGTAATACCCAATAGAATATTCATTATAAAATCTTTTCCCAGAGACTAAAAAGAGGATGTGTATTTAAAACACACATCCTCCACAAATTTTGCTTTGTTTGTCAGCTGCTTCGCTAACAAGCTTAAACTTTACTGACTTGCACTCAGCTTATGAACATAAAGCGTTAACATTTTAATTTCAGTTGCTGACAATCGATCTTTCCATGCTGGCATTTGACGTGTTTTACCATTTTTAACAACACTCATAACCACTGCTTTTTTCGCCTCAAGCGTATCAGCACCCGTAACATCTGCTATCGTCCAGATTTTGTCGGTCAGATTAGCTGCACCAAATGATTCCTTACCTTTCCCATCAGCACCATGACAAGCAACACAACCACCTGCATTAGTGAATACTGCTTTGCCACGCTTAGCCGCAGATTTATCAACAGCACTTCCTGACAAACTTAAAATATAATCAGTAACATCGGATGTTTGTTTTTCAGTTAAACGACCTTTAAAAGCAGGCATCGAACCATTACGGCCATTTGCAATACTTTCCTGTATTTTGCTAAAGCTACCGCCCCATAACCAGGCGTCATCTAACAGGTTAGGGTAGAAACCGATAACACCATTACCACCAGTCTGGTGACAAGCTGCACAGTTATCAGCGAAAACAACTTTTGCCATTGAATAAGCAAAAGCACTTTTTTCTTCATCTGACGCAATTTGTTCAAATGTTGAAGCATTAATCTCTTTTAAGAACTCGGCTTGTGCTTCACGTGCATCCTGCATTTCTTTTAGAAATAACGCGCGCGTATTCCAATGTGTCGTTGTTGTTTTACCGTCAGACGTTGTGTAAGTAATTTCATTCATCATGCCTTTGGTGTAACTATCACCTACTGGCCATGCTGGATACAAAAACCAGTAAACAATGGCAAAAATTGCTGTGGCATAAAATGTCCACAACCACCAGTTTGGTAATGGATTATTAAATTCCTGTATATCACCATCCCAGGCGTGGCCGGTGGTCTGTACAGTAGGTTTATTCTTTTCACTGCTCATCTTTTATATCCTTACTCTCTCCGTCCTGATCATCATCCTGGAACGGAATATTCTTGTAAGACTCAAGCCGTTTGCTACGCTTACGATTTGTAAAAACATATAGCAAAATTAATACAAACGTAATCGAAAATAGTACCAGCACAAACGGTTTGGTATTTTCCATATGGGTAAACCAGTCAAGCCAATCAAACATCGTGATTTAATCCTATCAAGTTCTGTCCCTTTTCCTTTAAGCGGTTAGCGGAATTTCGCAAAATGACCTTCGTCAAATTTGTTAAAATCAACCATCGTACCTAACAACTGTAGATAAGCGACTAACGCATCCATTTCAGTTACATCGTCTGCGTTACCGTCATAATTACCGGCTGCTGCTTGTGCTAAAAGATTTTCTTCGGCATGAAGAATATCCAGGTTTTTAGCGATGTCTTCACCAAAACGTTTTACGTTTGCTTCATATTCTTCTTTACTTTCAGAATAAGGAACGCCCACCACTTTTAATGCACGCATGCGATTTGCCAGATTTTTATAGCTCAAAGGTTTCATTAAGAACCCGTAGTTCGGCATGATGGATTCTTTTACAACTGAACGCGGTTCAATTAAATGTTGTACGTGCCACTCATTAGAATATTTTTTACCTACACGCGCTAAATCAGGTCCAGTACGTTTTGAACCCCATTGAAATGGATGATCAAACTTGGACTCTGCTGCTAATGAATAGTGTCCATAACGTAATGCTTCATCACGGAATGGACGAATCATTTGCGAGTGACAGGTATAGCAACCTTCACGTTGATAAATATCACGGCCACGTAGTTCTAGTGATGAGTACGGATGAATTGTATCTTTACCTTCAACCTTAACTTCTTCAATAGTGTCCTCGATAAAATACAATGGAACAATTTCTACCAATCCGCCGATACTGATCACAATTAGTGTCAGCCCAATCAGCCAGCCAGCATTTGTTTCTATCGTTTCATGCTTCATTAATCAAATCTCCAGTTAATTAAGCATTTGCCAGCTTGGCGGCAATTTTTGCTTCAATTTCAGCTTGTTCTTTCTTTGCTTTAAGGACTGTCATGAGGGTGTTGTAACCCATCAAGAGTGTACCGAGTAAGAACAAAGAACCGCCAAATGCACGAATAACATAAGGTTGGTGTAAGAAACTCACTGTTTCAATAAAGGTGTATGCCAGGTTACCGTACTCATCAAAGGCACGTAATAATAAACCCTGACCAATACCTGCGACCCACAATGCACTGATGTAAACAACGATACCAATTGTTGCTAACCAGAAATGAGCAAAGATAAGTTTTTCGCTATACATTTTTGTTTCCCATAAACGCGGAATCAAATGATAGAAAGAACCAAACGTGATCATCGCAACCCAACCTAATGCACCTGAATGCACGTGGCCAATGGTCCAGTCGGTGTAATGCGATAATGCGTTAACACTCTTGAGTGACATGAGTGGGCCTTCGAAAGTTGACATACCGTAAAACGATAACGATACAACCATGAAACGGATAATAGGATCAGTACGTAATTTATCCCATGCACCTGAAAGAGTCATGATGCCGTTGATCATGCCACCCCAGGATGGCATCAATAACAGGATAGAGAAACCGGCTGCTAGAGTCGAAGTCCAATCGGGTAATGCAGTCCAATGTAAGTGATGACCACCTACCCACATATATAAGAAGATTAATGCCCAGAAATGGATAATCGATAAACGATAAGAATAAACCGGACGACC
>JAUWUS010000091.1 GCA_030617815.1 Gammaproteobacteria bacterium | reverse complement strand
TAACACCTACTAGAGTTATTTTATAAGTAGTAGCGTGAAGTGTAAGATCTGCTACTATGGCTAATAAAATAACAAATATTTTTGGTATCGCCATGACAAGTTCAGTTATAAAAACATATGCTTATGTAATATTGTTACTTGCTAATATGTTTTTATCTATGAGTGTGAATGCTGAAATTGAAAATCCTGTTTCAGATGTATCTACTAAAGACACAAAAACTGACAAAATTGAAATGGATATCTCTGATTCATGGCTGGCAGAAGAATGTCTTGAAAATATATTATTAGAATGTGACAAGGAGAAACGTTTTTTTTCATTTCTCGATAAAACTCAAAAATCCATTTCTTCACGTGTAGAAAAACTTGCTCGGAGCGTAGATAAATTTTTTTCAGATGATAACGTCTATTATGACACAAGTGGAAGCTATTTAAGGTTAAGAGCAGATGCAATCTGGAGTGAGGGCGATGGTATTGGATATGACACAAATGTTCGTTTTAAATTACGTTTGCCTCATAGCCAAAGGAAATTAAAGTTTTTTTTGGAAACAGGTGCGGATGAGAGACCTGATGAGGTTTTAATTCAACCTGAGAGCAAACTAATTTCCGCAATTAAAGAAGAGGATTATTTCGCAGGGTTTCAAATAACGTTAGGAGAAGAGCATGATTGGCAATTTAAGCCATCAGTTGGACTGCATTTAGGTTCAGAAATTTATCCCTATGCTAAATTTAGAATCAAAAAAAGGTATGCGTTTACAAATTGGAGTATTAACTGGCATGAAACACCCTTTTGGTTTGATAATGCAATTGGCTGGGGATTTGATTCATATTTTGAAGTAAACAGAAAAACTAGCAAAAATAGTTTATTTCGTGCAGCTACATTTGCGCGTTGGACAAATGAATCCGATCAATTTGAAATGAGTCAGACTTTTACAATGTTCCACATTCTGAGTAAGAGAAATGCTCTATCTTATTATGCAGGGGTATACGGAATAAGTGAGCCTACAGTATTTGCTGAACATTATTTGCTTGGATCAACATACAGGCAAAATATACATGAAGATTACCTATTTTTAGACATTATACCACAAATAAAATATCAGAAGATTAATGACTTTCATGCGGAGTATACATTGACATTTCGAGTTGAAATGTTTTTTATGAAATGAATAAAGTTATATTTAATAAGAGTACTTTTTTATGATTTCGACTATAGCAGTTGTAAGTATCTTTAAATCGTTAGCATTGATAATAAAAGGTGGCATCAGGTAAATCAGTTTTCCAAATGGTCGCACCCATACCCCTGCAGCAACAAAATCTTCGGTAATGTTTTTCATATTGACAGGTTTTTTCATTTCGACAACGCCAATCGCACCTAATACACGAACCTCTTTTACCGCATCAAATGTATTACAAATTTTTAGTTCTTGTTCCAATTGTCGTTGAATTCGATTGATCTTTTCTTGCCAGTTAGATTCCAACAGTAATTTTATGCTGGTTAATGCTGCGGTGCAGGCAAGTGGGTTTGCCATAAAAGTAGGGCCATGCATAAATATACCAGGGTTACCGTTATCAATTGTATTAGATATTTTTTCTGTAGTAAGCGTTGCGGCTAAAGTAAGGTAACCTCCCGTTAATGCTTTTCCGATGCACATAATATCAGGAGAAACACCGGCATGTTCGCAAGCAAAGAGTTTTCCTGTTCGACCAAACCCCGTTGCGATCTCATCGAAAATAAGTAATACATTAAACTTTTCACAAAGTTCTTTTGCTTTTCTTAGATAGTCAGCAGAATAAAACCACATTCCTCCTGCGCCTTGTACGATGGGTTCGAGAATAAGTGCTGAAATTTCATCCGAGTGATTTTTTAATATTTGTTCCAGTTCATTTAATTCATTTTTATTGCAGGATTCTCCAAAACGAGAGGCAGGTTGTTCTATGAATATTTGATGGGGGATAATATCTTTAAACAAGCTGTGCATGCCGGTGTCAGGGTCACTGACAGACATTGCGGCAAAAGTGTCACCGTGATAAGCCGAACGTAATGAAATAAAGCGTTGTTTTTCCGGTTGTTTTTTTGCATGCCAGTACTGGATAGCCATTTTCATTGCTACTTCGACTGCAACTGAGCCTGAGTCAGAATAAAAAACTTTTTGTAGTAATGCTGGTGTGATTTCGATTAATTTTTTAGTTAATTCGATAGCGGGTTCATGGGTTAAACCACCAAACATGACATGCGACATTTTTTTTACTTGCTGTTCAAGTGCTTTATTCATTTCTGGCTGGTTGTAACCATGGATCATACACCACCATGAAGACATGCCATCAATGAGTTCCCTGCCATCCTTGAGTTTAAGTCGAACACCATTTGCGGACTCAACTTCATAAACGGGTAAGTCTGAGTTCATAGCACTATAAGGATGCCAGATATGATTTTTGTCGATAGTATTCATCTGAGTTAATTTAACGGAAACATTTTATCCGGATTAAGAATTCCCTTTGGGTCAAATTCTTTTTTAATTCGTTTCATTAAAGCCAGTGTTACTGGTTCAATTTCACGATCAACAAAATCACGTTTTTCAATGCCAACACCATGTTCGCCTGAAAGAGTGCCATTAAGTTTCAATACTAAGTCAAATATGGCATCTAAACAAAGATGGGCGTTTTTATTTTTTATTTCATCGTCAGGATCAAATAATAAGTTAACATGAATATTTCCATTTCCGGCATGACCAAAATTCACGATGGGAATATTATATTTTTTTGATAACGCTTCCAGACCATTAATGAGTGTTGGGATACTGGATACGGGAACAACAACATCTTCATTTATTTTCTTTGGTGAAATGTTCCTTAAAGCTGGAGATAATGCTTTACGTGTGGCCCACAAAGCATCAACTTCTTCTTTTGTGTTTGCAACTTTAAATTCAAGTAAAAAATCACTTTGACTGGCCTTTCTAATATCTTCAACAGAAAAGTCCAGTTGATTTTCAGAACCATCTACTTCAACCATTAACATTGCACCGGCATCTTTTGGGAATGCGACAGCAGAATAGTCACGAATCATATCAATGGCATTACCATCAATAAATTCTAATGCGCAAGGTATGGTTGGTTGCGCCATTATAGCGGAAACAGCTTTCGCAGCAGATTCAATGTTGGCATAAATGAGCTGTATGGTTCGTTTGCTTTCCGCTAATGGTGTTAGCTTAAGTGTTGCTTCGGTAATAATGGCAAGTGTTCCCTCTGAACCAATGAGTAATCGTGTTAAATCATAACCTACAACACCTTTTGAGGTGAAAACGCCGGTGCGAATTTCTTCTCCTAAGCCGGTTATTGCACGTAATCCAAAAACATTTTCCCGTGGAGTTCCATATTTAACTGCGCGAGGCCCGGCAGAGTTATAAGCAAGATTTCCGCCAACCGAACAATAAGCACTACTGGTCGGATCGGGAGGCCAGAAAAAGCCATGCTCTTTTGCTGCATTCTGTACTTGTTGATTCGTTACTCCAGGTTCAACTACGATATAGCGATTAGCGGGATCAATTTTAATAATACGATTAAGTCTTTCAGTGGATAGCACTACTCCCGCATGCAAAGGAACGGTTGCCCCTGTTGTTCCTGTGCCTCGGCCTCGTGGGGTAAGCGCTACAGTGTGTTTATTACATAAAGAAACAATTTGTTGAACTTGTTCATGTGTTGCAGGGAATACAACCATATCGGGGACGGCATGGCGCCGGCTATTGTCATAACCATAATTCCAGACATTAGCAGGATCCGTTAATATTTGATTAGCTTTAAGAATTTTCTTTATTGTTTTAATAAAGCCGGAGGGTAAGGATGTTCCATTCACAATATTATTAATTAGCTTTCTTCAGGAAATAAAATTTCATCAATTTGATCACATAAACAATGAATTGTGAGCAGATGTATTTCCTGAATACGTGCAGTTGACTCTGAGAGAACTCGAATCTCTATATCGTTAGCCGTTAATATTTTGGCAATCTTGCCACCATCACGACCGGTTAAGGCAACCACTGTCATTTTTTTCTCATGCGCCTGTTCAATGGCGCGTATTACGTTAGGAGAAAAGCCACTGGTTGATATTGCCAGCAATATATCATCAGGTTTCGCTAATGCCTCAATTTGGCGGGCAAAAATTTCATCAAAGTGATAATCATTTGAAATTGCAGTAAGAGCAGAAGTGTCAACAGTTAAAGCAATTGCAGCAAGAGCAGGACGTTCTTTTTCAAAACGACAGACGAGCTCAGCTGCGAAATGTTGTGCATCAGCTGCGGAACCACCATTGCCACAACTTAAAATTTTATTGCCTTTTTTTAATGCTGTGGCTATGGTTTCAATAGCTGTCGTTATCGGAGTACTAAGTTGTTCTTTAGCTTCCTGTTTTGTTTTAATGCTGTTATCAAAAATAGATTTAACGTTGTTAGTTGTCTTATTAGTACTCATTGTATTTCCTTCATGCCCCGAATGCATTTTCAATCCAGTCAAACTCTATATTCTTAATATTATTTGTTTCAATAGAACCGGTTATTGAAACCACATCAAACCTTGCAGGATGTTTATTCAGTTTAGCATGTTGTTGTAAATATGCAGATGCAGTTTTAATTAATTTAGATTGTTTATTGGCAGTAATAGATTCAGCACCACTGCCAAAATTAGTACTGCGACGGTAGCGAACTTCAATAAAAACAAGAATGTTTTTATCCTGCATTATCAGATCAATTTCACCAAAGCGGCAGTTGAAATTTCGCTTAAGCAAGTTAAATCCTTTTTCTTCCAGATACCGGCAAGCAAGACTTTCAGTGTATTCACCTTGCTCACGGGTTGTTTTCATTACTGGTTTGCCTGATCAATTAATATTGGACGGCCACTGCGAAAGTAAACCCAGCTGAGTTGTCTTTTAATGCGTTGTTTTTCATCTAAACTTAAACTTCCTGTTTCACCCTGATATCGTTCATAGGGATAGGCTTTTAATGTGTTTAATGCGGCTATAATATTAAAAGCATCAACGCCCATGGCATATAAACGCTGATGTTTATTGCCTGCTTTTGAAATTAATGATTCTATTTCATTACGCAATCCACGGTGTGCTGTGCTTTCTGATAGCACCCAGGGCATATCGCCAAAGCGTATACCATCCATAAGTCGATCACGCGTTGGATTTAAGTTACCGGTAAAAATATGTGAAGTTGCATATACCGGAACCTGACTGGCATGAAAGAATTTTAACTGTGGGCGAATCTGCCGTGCCTGGCGAGGGAAACCGGCAATAAATATGAAATCAATATCCTGACGGCGATACGTTGTATATTTTAATTTTGTTTTAAGTAATCGTGAAAATTTGCGATATCGTTTTTTACTGTCATCGATATTAAATAATTTTCGGATGGGCAATGAAAAATCATTTTTACTTGAATTATAGCTTTGCTGTTCAATTACACGGCCACCAATTTCTTCCCAGCGTTCACGAAATGCTTTGTATACCCTATCTCCCCATGGCCCGACAGGCGTTAAAACAGCCGCATTAACATGGCCGTCTAACCATGTGCGTTCAGCAACCTGACGTGCTTCTTCTTCCGGAGACAAACCAAACTGGTATAATTCTTGTGGTGAAGCACCTTCAAGATTAATATAATTTAGCGCCAGTGTAGGGACAGAGAGATTTTCCTGCTCGACAAGTGTATTAATTGAGGTTTTATTTAATGGTCCGATGATAAATTGTGCACCATCTGCAACTGCTTGTTCATAAACATCTTCAATATTTTCCGGTTTACCTTCTGTATTATAAATACGAATCGTTATATTTTTTTTATTTTTTTGCGCATAATAAGAAGCGAGCAAACCATCTCGTATGGCTTCTGCTGCGCTCGCAAAACGACCACTCAGAGGCAGAAGTAAAGCAATTTTTTCAGGTAAGTTTACATCTTCCTGTTTGCGGTTAAGTAAGCCTGTAATTAAAGATAAATGTACCGGGTGATCAGTATAGCGACGTTGCCAGTTTTCTATTGCTGCACGCAATAGAGTCGGGTTAAGTTGATATTTTTTTGATAGACGAACTAACTCCATCCAGCCACTTAATACATCGGGAGCTCGAGCAGGTTGCATTTGTTGCAACGAACGTTCACTTAATAGCGCTAATGATTGCCATATTAATTGCTGGCTTTGTAAAATCGATTCATTATTTGTCAGATAACGTCCTTGTAAAACATATTCTTCGGCTGTTGTTATACGATCGCCTTGCATTGAGAAGGCGGTAGCACGTAATTCATGAAATTCGGCAAGTAAAATTGCAGAGCTATCTCTTGCTAAAGGCTTGCTTAATTGTGCTAACACTTCTTCAGCATTTCGTTCTGCTAAAGCAATATGTGCGTTTGTTAAACGAGAGAGGCTGGTTTGTTGCAAATCATTTTCATCAATTTGAATGGAATGATAAAGTTGCACCGCCCGAGTTAGCTGTTCAGCTTTAACATAGGCGATGACTGCACGAAGTAATAATAATGTCTGTTTTGCTTCAGACGTGCTATTGGCCTGTTGATTGAAAGCTACTGCGGCTTCCGCATACTGCTTGGTCAGGTAGAGTTGCTCGGCTTCACTCACTCCTTCAGGAGAGTATTGTGGTTTAGTTGCGCAACTGGCCAATATGAGAGTGATTATAAAAAGAGCGAAAAACTTAAAGTAATGTTTCATAGTTGTTTTGTCTGTTAAATGGATAAAATTATGGTGGTTATTGTTAATTTCTGTATTATTCGTTTCAGCTTACTTATTTTGCAACCGTGTGATTTTACAACATCGTGATTTTACAACATAAAGTGGAATTATACCGTGTCATTTAAAAAAGGTTCTCTGTACATCGTCGCAACTCCGATAGGAAATATGGGTGATATGACAGAGCGCGCGCAAAAAATATTAACCGACGTCGACGTGATTGCAGTAGAGGATACACGTCGTAGTGGTCAATTGTTGCGTCATTTTGATATATCGACACCGATGATAGCCGTGCATGAGCATAATGAGAGACAAATTTGCGATTCTTTGCTGAAAAGAATTGAAAAAGGGGAAAGTATCGCCTTAATTTCAGATGCAGGCACACCATTATTAAGCGATCCCGGTTATTTTTTGGTTAATCAGGCCAGAGAAAGAGATATTAGTGTCGTGCCTATTCCTGGCGTATCGGCGGTAATTACGGCATTGTCAGTGGCCGGTTTGCCAACGGATCGTTTTGTTTTTGAAGGCTTTTTGCCCGCTAAATCTGCAGCACGCCAACAAAAGCTGGAAAAACTTAAAGATGATGCACGTACTGTCATTTTTTATGAAGCACCACATAGAATTATTGAAATGCTTAAGGATTGTCAGCAAGTCTTTGGCGGTCAACGTAAAGTAGTATTGGCGCGTGAACTGACTAAAACCTTTGAAACCGTTCGCGGAGATAATTTAGACACGCTTATTCCATGGGTTGAAGCGGATGAAAATCAGAGAAAAGGCGAGTTTGTGGTCCTGGTACAAGGTGCACAAATGCGTGTAGATACGGGTATTGATGCAGAATCTGAGCGTATCTTATTGATTTTATTAAAGGATTTACCCGTTAAACAGGCTGCCGCTTTGGCTGCCAATATTACAGGTTTAAAGAAAAATGCACTGTATCAATATGCTTTAGGGCTAAAAGATAAATAACAAGTAAATAAGTGTGAAATACAGCTAAATGATTGATTTCTATACGGGATAATCAAGTATACTCGCCTTCGGAGTTGGCCAGGCAGTCGCGCTATTCTATATATATAGTATAGGGAGGAAAGTCCGGGCTCCATAGGGCAGGGTGCCAGGTAACACCTGGGGGGCGCGAGCCTACGGAAAGTGCAGCAGAAAATATACCGCCTAAGGTTCTTTTCG
>JAUWUS010000125.1 GCA_030617815.1 Gammaproteobacteria bacterium | reverse complement strand
AGACTTTACCAATTTTATTTTTATTTTTTCGTGCTGTTTCAATTACACCACAGGCACTGGCATTAATAACCGCGGTTACACCACCAGATTGTGCGTAAAAGGCATTTTTCAGTGGCTCTTTAGGTTTAGATGCTTTTTTCTGTGTTACTTTTTTCTTAGCTGTTTTCTTTTTAGATGCTTTCTTTTTACCCGTTTTTTTCTTAGCGACTTTCTTTTTCGCAACTTTCTTTTTAGATGCTTTTTTCTTCGCTACCTTTTTCTTAGCGACTTTCTTTTTGGCTTTCTTTTTCGCGGCCATGATATTTTTCCTCTAATTTAAAAATGAAATAATTATTTACAGGTATTTAGTTTGTTAAGGTTTGGTTTGTTCAGAGTCTGCTTTTTCAAGTTCATAGTTGGTTTGCACCTGGAATAAGGTAACGACGTAATTGTGCAGGTCATCATCAACGGTAAAATCATTGTTGCTGGTATTATTCATAAAAACAGTACTCTGGACTAGATATATGAGTCTAAAAATCAGCTGCAAAGGATACGCGATCATTTTGTGAAATGGAAATTTTATCCCTAAACGATAGCCTGAAAAATACATTTTATATAGCAGCAAAAGCAGGGTTTATGCAGATGTTTTCAGTTGTTTTTGTAAGCGTAAAACATGTGCATCCAGTCTGGCGGTATCATCACGTAATTGGCTTACTTTACTGGCAAAATCCCCTAGTTCTGCAGAGTGAGGTGTTAATTGTCCTTCATCCTGAAGATATTCCTGTATATCCAGCTGCAGGATTTTGAGAGTATCTTTGCCCCATGCATTTAAACTGCGTATTAGACGGCCTGTTTTAAAGGCAACAAGATCGCCCGTGTAGCCAGATAGCCATTCTTCCCAATTCAAATCGAGCTGATCCAGTATCCGTTTAAATTGCTGGCCGAGCTCCATATCACCTTTGATACGTATTTCACCACTGAAAAAACTTTCAGTAGAATCACCTAGCGACATGTTGATGAAGGCCAGTGAGCTACCTTGTAATATGGTGTCCGCTTGTTTTTCATAAAGGTATTGCACTTGCACGCCTTCAGAATGTGGAAACAGGTAGAGGCTTAAATCCAGATCGGTAAGCTCAAAGGCAAGAACGTTGCCTTGTAGGGACGTAAATTTTTTCAGGGTGTCGGGATCCTGTTTGAGCACAAGATTAATTGAAGTCTCAAGGGCTTCGGTTAAGGTAAGGATGATTTCGGTTGTTAAACTCATTGTTGAATTATCCATGAGGTGAAGCTACTTTGAATATAAAACAAATTCTTTAAGCATAGAGGACATAGCGATTCACAGGGGGAAATAATAAATAAAAAGACTCTGTGTTTCTCTGTGATAATAATGTCTTGTTTTTAAATTTTATAACCACGATGTAAAGCCACAACACCACCGGTTAAATTAAAATATTCACATTTTTCAAAGCCGGCATCACTCATCATATCTTTTAATGTTTCCTGATCAGGGTGCATGCGAATAGATTCTGCAAGATAACGATAACTATCGGCGTCATCGGCAATTACTTTGCCTATAAATGGTAAAAGTTTGAATGAATAGGTGTCGTAAATTTTACTTAATACCGCGGATTCAGGTTTTGAAAATTCGAGAACAAGCAAAGGTGCTCCGGGTTTTAACACACGATACATGGAACGTAATGCGGCATCTTTATCTGTTACGTTGCGTAAACCAAAGGCAATGGTAATAGCATCAAAATGATTGTCGGGAAACGGCAGGCATTCTGCATTAGCCTGAACATATTGCAGGTTTCCGGCGATGCCTTTATCGAGTAAACGTTCGCGGCCGACCTTTAACATAGAGTCATTAATGTCGGCGACGGTAACCGAACCTTCCTGACCCACAATACGGGCAAATTTTGCCGCGAGATCGCCGGTACCACCGGCAAGATCAAGTACGTGATGACCATGACGAACACCACTCATTTCAATGGTATAACGCTTCCAGACACGGTGAATACCGAATGACATCAAGTCATTCATAACATCATATTTGCTGGCAACAGAATGAAAAACGCCCGCGACTTTGTTTACTTTATCGTCGTAAGCAACCTGTTCAAAACCAAAATGTGTTGTGTCGTCTTTCATGGTTTGATTATACCGTAAATTGATGTTTATGCTGTTATTGCGCGAGTTTGTTTAGTTATTGTGTTTAGGCTCTGGCCGTTCTTTACCCGCATCTTTTAGGCGTTGCAGGTAATTTTTCCAGTTTTCTTCGTAGTTTTCACCCAATTCATACAGCGTGTCCCAGGAAAAAATGCCGGTATCATGGTTGTCATCAAAAAAAGGTTGAATGGCATAGTTACCAATCATTTCAATTTGAGTGATGTTCACATCCTGTTTACCGAACTGTAAAACTTCCTGACCAGGCCCGTGCCCTTGAACTTCAGCAGAAGGTGAGTTCACGCGTAAGTATTCAACCGGCAGGTTAAAGGTTTTACCATCACTAAAAATAACTTCGAGTATATGTGAAGCCTGGTGAAGTTTAATATCTGTAGGTTTGATCATTTTAATTTTCCTAAATAACTTTTATAAAATATAACGGCTCAGGTCTTCATCCTGCGCTAATTCAGAAATGTTTTCATCCACATATTCTGCAGTGATTTTAACTTTTGAGCCTTTGTTATCAGAGGCGGTAAAAGAAATTTCTTCAAGTAAACGTTCAAGTATGGTGTGTAAACGACGCGCGCCAATATTTTCGGTGCGTTCATTTACCTGAAAAGCGGTTTCAGCAATACGGCGAATACCATCTTCAGCAAATGTAAGTGTAACTTCTTCTGTTGCCAGTAAAGCACGATATTGCTCGGTGAGTGAAGCATCCGGTTCAACCAAAATACGCATAAAATCATCTGAGGTTAAAGCATCAAGTTCAACCCGAATAGGAAAGCGGCCTTGTAACTCAGGAATTAAATCGGAAGGTTTAGTCAGGTGAAAAGCACCCGAGGCAATAAATAAAATATGATCGGTTTTCACCATACCGTATTTTGTTGAAACCGTTGAGCCTTCAACTAAAGGTAATAAGTCACGTTGCACACCTTCTCGTGAAACATCGGCGCCGCTGGTTTCACCGCGTTTGGCGATTTTGTCCATTTCATCAAGAAAGACAATGCCGTGTTGTTCAACGTTCTTTAAGGCTTCTTCTTTTATTTCTTCTTCGTTAATTAAATTTGCCGCTTCTTCATCAATGAGTAATTTAAAGGCTTGTTTAATAGGTAGTTTGCGAGTGCGCTTGTTGCGGTTATTACCAAGATTTTGAAACATGCCCTGTAGCTGG
>JAUWUS010000026.1 GCA_030617815.1 Gammaproteobacteria bacterium | reverse complement strand
CAGTATCCAGATATCCCTGTTGTAATGCATCAGGATCACGGTTCTGAGCCGGCTGTATGTCTGCGTTCAATTCAGTCAGGTTTTTCATCAGTAATGATGGACGGCTCACTAGAAGCCGACATGAAAACACCTTCTTCTTTTGAGTACAACGTTAACGTCACTAAAGAAGTAGTGAAAATGGCGCA
The DNA here is from genome assembly GCA_030617815.1 of Gammaproteobacteria bacterium. Taxonomy (GTDB): domain Bacteria; phylum Pseudomonadota; class Gammaproteobacteria; order UBA6429; family Thiohalophilaceae; genus JAGLTQ01. Next base: position 28,821 of record JAUWUS010000026.1, on the reverse strand, counting down.
CTCTGGTGGTGTTTCAGTTGAAGGCGAGCTAGGTTGCTTAGGTTCACTGGAAACAGGTGAGATGGGCGAAGAAGACGGTCACGGCGCTGAAGGTAAGCTGGATTTAGATATGTTGCTAACCAGCGTACAGGAAGCGGCTGATTTTGTTGAGCAAACTAATGTTGATGCTTTGGCGATTGCTATTGGTACCTCACACGGTGCTTACAAATTTACTCAGGAACCTACTGGTGAAGTTTTACGTATTGACCGCATTGAAGAAATTCATGCAAAACTTCCTAACACGCATTTAGTTATGCACGGTTCATCTTCAGTTCCACAAGAATGGCTTAAAATCATCAATGATTTTGGTGGTGACATGAAGCAAACTTACGGTGTTCCAGTTGAAGAAATCGTTAAAGGTATCAAGTCTGGTGTTCGTAAAGTTAACATTGATACTGATTTACGTATGGCATCTACGGGTTCTATCCGTCGTCATTTGAAAGAAAATCCTTCTAACTTTGACCCACGTAAATTCTACAAAGAAGCTACGAATGCAATGAAAGAAATCTGTAAAGCACGTTTTGAAGCATTTGGTGCAGCGGGTAACGCTGATAAAATCAAAGTTAAGTCATTAGAAGAAATGATTGGGTTCTATAAATAAGATATTTGTTATTTGTAGTAAAAGAAGGCGGGTTAATACCCGCCTTTTTTATTTCCAAGAATAGTGAGAAACTCTATAATCGCGTTGAATACAATCTCAAAATGCTCATGTACTTATGTACACTCCGCTTTTTCGTTCGTATTCGCCTTGTTCTAGAATTTCTCACTATCCTTGGTAGAAAGTAATAATGGCAGCAGGTTTAATTATGTCAGATTCAGTACTTGAAAAAATTACACGGCAAATTGTCGATGATCCACGTTCAGGCCAATCATTATTATTATTCGCATTACTTGCTACACTAAACGTAGAAAAAACCGGGCACATGTATATGTTAGGTAAGTTAAAAGAATTTACGCCTGAAAATCGCCAACTTGCTTATGCGGTTATTGAGTTAATGGCAAATAATGAGATTGGAAATGAAGCCTGGCATCAGGCGTATGCTCAAATGGAACAGGCTATTAGAGGTTAAAATGCGAAACTTTGTGGAAAAAAATAACAGCCAAACATTTTTCTTTTATATTTTATTAGCTGTTTTTTTTCTTCGTATAGCCTTAGCTGCCTGGATACCAATGACAGGTGATGAGGCCTATTTTATCGTTTGGGGAAAGAATCTTAACTACGGCTATTATGATCATACGCCCCTTGTAGGCTGGTTATTAGCTCTATTTTTGACAATATCTGATGCTGCCTGCTGGCTCAGATTACCCTCAGTACTATTGCCAATAGTCATATCATATAGCATATATCGAATTCTATTACCCCGTTTACCTCAAGCAGCAGTATGGTGTGCTTTAGCTTATTTACTTACCCCCGTTAATTTAATCAACATTCTTATCACAACAGATACTCCCCTTATCTTTTTCAGTTTTGTGTCTGCTTGGTTCTTCTATCAAGCGATATACATTTCAGAATCGAAACGTGACTTTATATTGGCAGGATTATTTTTAGGCCTGGCTTTTTTCTCAAAATATTTTGCCGTTTTATTAGGTTTTTCATTTGGTTTTTATATTGTCTTATTTCATAGAGACAAGAAAAACTTAATTGGGCTTGGTTTAATATTGTTAATGGTTGCCCCTTTTGTCGGTTTAAATTTGTTATGGAATTATAATCATTGCGGTAATAATATTTTATTTAATCTTTTTAATCGTACTGCAAGTGCCGATAATCCATTAGTTAGTTTAGCTAAATATCTGGTAATGATGATTTACTTGCTATCGCCTGTGTTGATTTATTTTTTAATTAAAAATAAGTCTGCAATAAAAAAACAGTGGTCTGATAATATTTCACGGGTTTACATGTGGTTAGCTTTTTTCCCCCTGGCACTATTTTTAATTGTACTTTTTCGTAAGCAAATTGGCTTACATTGGGTATTAAGCTTTTATCCTTTTATTTTTATTTCTGTTGCCGGTGTGTTAAGTATTAAACAATGGCGCTGGACATTCCATTTTATGTGGGTCTTAAGCTTCATTCATGTAGTCGCTTTAAGTAGTATTATGCTGCTTCCAGTAGAAACCTTCGCAAATAAAAAAGAAGCCGTAGAAAATCTGACCTTTGGAAAATATCCTGAAGAGGTGCTAGCAAAGCTAAAACCCTATGAAAAAGATTACACCTTTGCCACTATTAGCTATGGCATGTCATCCGTTCTTTCATATTATTCAAGAAAACACGTTATTGTGTTTGCTAAAGGCTCTTTTCATGCGCGTGAAGATGAGCGATTAACTAATTATAAAGAGTTGAATGGCAAAAATATTCTGATATTCAAACGTACAGCCTTGAACCTGGATAAATTGAATAAGTATTTTACCAGCAGTGAAAGAAAAAGTTTTAAAGTGAGAGAAGCAACATTTGAGTTGCTAATCGGAAAAGGGTTCAAATATGATTTGTACCGTAAAGAAGTTTTAAACCCGATCAATCAGAAATTTTATGCAATACCGGATTGGTTGCCAGTTGGACAATGTGAATTTAAGAATAAATATGGTTTTGATGGCAAGTAGAAATAAAGTCCTGAGAAGGTCATGTTTTTCGAAATGAAAAATATTTATGTCCAAAGTAACTGCTAATAACCGGAATACCTAGGCCAATTAAATGGGCAACTTCTTCAGGATAGAATGTAAATGAAAAATAGGGGAATAAATATTCTGCCAACCCTACACTAATTAGCCAGACCTGAATCACCGCAAAAATATTTACGATGGTGAAATCTCTTAGTTCATCTTTATATTCTCGACCGCTTTTTTCAAAAACATAATGTTTAGATAATAAAAAAGCAGTAATCATACCGACAAGGTATGCTAGTATAATAGCGTATCGGTAAGAAACCAGCTCACTAAAACCAATACGGCTAATAAAATTTATTCCTGCCGCAAAACCGCCGACAATCAGAAATTGAAAAAACTCGCTGTGATTTAATTTACTCATAATGCAGACATTTCTGCCAGCTGCTTACCTAGGTGAATACTTTCTGAAATTGAACGATCTTCCGGGTAATAATATGAGGTATCGGCAATAAATAGACCTTCGATTGCCGATCTCATCGGAGGCAGATGGTGAGCAAAATCCGGTTGGCATATGGGTTGAGCAAAAGCATAGCGAGCAACATTAATATCAATGAAATCTGAATCAACTAATTCAGGGTTGAGCTTCTTTAAATAAGATGACGCTTCTTTGATAAATTGTTCATTTGTCCACTTAAATTTGTCTAAAGACTGAGGCATGTAATATGGGACATAAATTGTATGATCAGATAAAGGACGAAGGTTACTCATTTCAATTACACCAGGAATTTCAAAATTGTCATCGCTTATATTTAACCAAAAGTTGGGTGTAACGGCTTTTTTAAGTTTAAAAAGTAAACATACGACACCGATGTTTTTAACTTGTTTGTATTGAGTGAGATGTTCATCCGGTAATTGTGGGATCATTTTTGGCAGATACTGTAAAGGGATAGTGCTAATTACCTGATCATAATTCATTTCTTCGTCTGCAACTTTAACGCCGATTACTTTATTGTTGTTACTAATAACCTGACTGACTGGCGTATTGAGTAAAATCCGGCCACCTTTATTTTCAATTTCTTGTTGCAAACGTTTGAGTAAAGTTTCTGAACCATCCTCTATGTATCCCAGTGATTCCTGAAAAATACTCCGGCGTGAGCTACCCATGCGACGAATACGCGCCCAAATCCAGGCGGCCGAGAGGTTATCGGTATAATGGTGAAATTTAAGTTTAAACAGACGTTCCCATAAAATTTTATAAGATTTATGACCACCGCCTTTTTTTAACCAGTTAACTGCATCAATAGAATCAAGATCTTTCCACTGATCTTTTTTACGTTTGGATGAAAAAAACATATGCGCGCCGTAACGCAGTTTTGATATTAAATCGAGATGAGGAAATTTAAGTAACGAGAATGGATCACCCCATTTATGAAGTTGGCCGTTGTAGTAATAGCCCATTTTAGTATCAACCCAGTGTAACTTGTCACGTATGTTGAGTTCATCCATTAAATCGAATAATGGCTGATCTTGCCCGCAGACGAAATGATAATAGCGTTCGATATCCATGCCATTAAAGTTAAAATGAGCAGACATACCGCCGATGCGATCATCAAATTCATAGAGATCAACCTGGTTGCCTTGTTTTACTAATTCATAGGCTGCTGCAAGTCCCATTGGACCAGCACCGATGATGGCAATTTTTTTCATGTAGACATCCTAAAAATGCAGCACATATTTGCTATAAGTGTCATCAAGGTAGGTTTCTTTTAAGGCTCGATCCAGCGATGTTGATTGAATCTCAAAAATATCCCACCAGGGTATAAGTTCAAATTCTTCATGGATAATAAGTGCTTTGAGTTGTGAAGTAGTAAAGGGCGGGTCACGATCAACAATGGCATATATTTTTAATAAAATCCAAAACAGGCTATAAGGGATATGCATGATCCAGGTACGTAAACCTAATGTTTTTTTAATGGCTTTAATAATATCAACATAGTCAATTTTTTCACGGCCAGTAATATTAAATATTTCATTATCAGGTTGTTTAAACATCGCACTAATAATGATGTTGCAAAAATCTCCAACATAAAGAGGCTGACGCATAAATCGCCCATGTGATGGTATAGGGAAAACGGGTACCTTTGCCATAAAACGTGATAACCAGCCAAGATGTTTGCGATCAAACCAGCCAAACATCAGTGTTGGGCGTAAAATGCAATGTGGAATACCAGAGTTGATAATCAGATTTTCTTGCTCTTCTTTTGTTTGGGTATAAAAATCATCTGCTTCTGATTCTAAGACGGAAGAACTGATATGAACAATATAGGGTACGTTATATTTCTTAGCAGAGTGAATTACTTTTTCAGTTGACGTTACATTGTTGAGGATAAAAGGCTCAATCGTTAAACCACCAATCTGTGCTTGCAACATAATTATCATGTCAGCATCTTTCAGACTAGTTTGCCACTCACCATCTTCGGCAAGATCTGCTTCAATCACTGTAATATCAGAATGAAGATCAGCAAGCATTTTGGTATTGTTCTTGTGTTTATCAATCGCAATCAGATTTTTATAACCTGCTTTTAATAAAAAGACAATCAGGTTTTGTCCAACCAGGCCAGCGGCACCTGGAATAACAATTTTGCTGTCTTTTGATATTTCTACAAATGAACTCATAGTGATAAATACTTGAATATTTTTTCTGGAATGAATTTAATGATCATCATGATGTAACGCCAGAAGAAGGGCAGGTAAATAACTTCCCGTTTCTTTTTGATGGCATTATAAATACCTTTACTAATAACTTTTGGGTTTGCCCATAGAAATCCTTTTTTAAAGTCTTTAGTCATAGGGGTATCAACAAAGCCCGGTTTAATGGTTAATACATGTACTTTTGATTTTGCTAAACGGTTACGTAAGCCTTGCAGAAATATGGTTAAAGCGCCTTTAGCTGTGCCATAAATATAATTGCTCTGACGACCACGATCTCCGGATGGGGATGATATTACGGCAATGCTGCCAGAACCTTGTTGTTCCATTTGATTCGCTAAAATTGTCAGAAGCGAAATAACACTTAAACAGTTTATTTGTAATTCTTTAAAGGTATTTTCATAACTTTCTTCGCTTTTACTTTGATCTGCAAGGGTGCCGTAAGCGATAAGAACAGTATCAATTGAGCCCATGGTTTTTGTTGCCCGGTTTATTAAATCTTCATGTTGTTTACTATCTGCAAGATCCAGTGTTTCATAATGAACATCTGTTGCACCGCGAACCAGCATGTCCTGTTTCATTGAAGAAAGTTTGCTTTCATTTCGTGCGACTAGGTACAGTGAATGTTCATCAGCTGCAAACAAACGCATCGTGTGTTTTGCTATTGCTGAAGTGGCGCCTAATACTAATATGTTTGACATGGGTATGTACCTGTTTGCATGTTCAAAATCCTATTCCGGGTTGACTCTGCGTCGGAAATTAGACGAAAAGTGTGGGTCAATATATTTTTCAAATTCTTTCCAACGTGGATAATACTGCGCAAAAGATGCTGGACTCATACGGGCATCTTTTGCCGGGTACACCGAGCCATCATATTTAAGAGTGATAACATCTAATTGGTCTAATAGTTCCAGAGTTTTTTGTCCGCGATTAGGAAAATCCAATGCTAGTGTTATTCCCGGACGTGGGAAAGAAAGTAAACCGGGTGATTGAATATTGCCAAATTCTTTTAATACGCTGAGAAAGGATGCCTGGCCACTCGCGGTTATAATCGATAGCATTTCAATCATTGCCGTTTCACGATGTTCAGTAGGGATAACACATTGGTACTGCATAAATCCGCGTTTTCCATAAAGTCTGTTCCAGTTTGCGATTGAATCCAGTGGATAGAAAAAAGGATCGTAATCAACTTTAGAATATTGTTTTATTGGTTTTTTAAAATAAAGGTTGTTGAAAGCATTGACTGTAACTTTATTTAATAAAAATCCGGGTGCATCAAAAGGAACAGATAATTTTGATGTTTTAAATTTATGTTTCTTATTAGATTCGCAATGATTGCCACGGATAAATAAGCCACGACCTAATTCATCGCCAGTAGCAAGACAGTCAATCCAGGCAACGGTGTATTCCCAGTCTTTATCGGATTCATCGGATAAAGTATAAAATTCTTTTAAATTATTAAAACGCAGGGTTTCCTGTTCGATTTTACTGCCGGGTATTTTTTTTAATGAAAATTCAACCCAGTTAATTAAACCGGTTAAACCTAAACCGCCAATAGTGGCGTTAAATAATTCGGTGTTTTCAGTCGGGCTACAAATTAACCGTTCACCATTAGAGCGCAGTAATTCAAATTTCAGGATGTAACGTCCAAAGGTGCCTGCTTTATGATGGTTTTTGCCATGTATATCATTGGCAACAGCACCACCTACACTGATGTATTTCGTTCCGGGCGTGACAGGTAAAAACCAGTTATGCGGGATAATAAGTTGCAGAATATTTTCAAAGGTCACCCCAGCTTCACAACGCAAGATGCCTTTTTCTTTGTCGTATTGTATGAAATGATCAAGGTGTTGGGTATCAAGCAGAATGCCATCTTCATTCAGGCAGACATCACCATAACTGCGGCCCTGAGCGTAAGCGAGAAAGGAGGGTGTTTCAGCTGTATCATTATTTTGTTCAGGAAATGAAAATGAATCCGGATAAACGTGATAAATATCCTGTTTGTCAGAATTGATTTTCGGGTAACGTCCCCATGATTGATATTTTTTCATTTTTGGTTACAACGCCAGGTATAAGCTGCAGGCAATGATAAAAGTTACGATATAACTGTTGCGATCATGTATGGCAAACAGAACGGGATCTTCATTCATTTGTCCGCGAAAAGCCAGTAGCCACATATGGCTGATCCAGTACAGCACTGTAATCGCAACAAACCATAACCAGTTTGGTTGATTGTATAAGGTGTCTGCCTGTAAGTCATGCGTATAGAGAACCATAACCAGTACAGAAATATATCCACTGCATATACCAAATAAGCTGATAGCAGGTAAATCATCGACATGATAACCACGTGATATGGATGTTGTTTCCCCCTGTCGCACAAGATTTTTTAATTCAGAAAAACGTTTAATCAATGCAAGCGAGAGAAAAATAAACATAGAAAAAGCCAGTAACCAGTAAGACAGAGGAACATTAATGGCGATAGCACCGGCAATAATGCGAATGGTATATAAACTGGTTAAGGTAATAACATCGAGTAATGCTATCGGTTTAAGAAATAGTGAATAGACGGTTGTTAAAATAAGATAAACAACAAGTATAAAGATAAAATCTGTATTTACCTGTTTGGCAAATAAAAATGAAAAAACCAGCAAGATCGGGATAAGTATTACTGCCCATTGAATCGATAAGGTTCCGGCAGCCAGTGGACGATTTTTCTTGGTTTGATGTTTTCTATCCGCTTCGAGATCGATTAGATCATTAAATAAGTAAATAGATGAAGCTGCAAAACTGAATGAGAAAAAAGCAAAAATAATAGATTGCAAAGCGCTGCTATTAAACCAGTTATGGGAAAGAATAAGCGCGGTAAAAATGAGTGTGTTTTTAACCCACTGGTGAATGCGCATAGCTTTTAATATGATTTTTAAAGAAGTCTTTTGTTCTGCTGGCAATATTTTTTCAATAGTCGTTATTTTTTTTGCTTTATTGGTCAGGATTTCTGAAGCATTAACAACGATTGCAGCGGCAGCATGTTGCCAGACATTTAAGTCAACGTTTTCATTGCCGGCATATACAAATCCTTTTTTACCAAATTTATCGACTAATACCCGGGCCTTGTTTTTTCCTGATAAATTATGCGTTTCATCACTGGCAAGGATTTCATCAAATATATTGAGGTGCAGGGCGATGGCTTCTGCAATTTTTTTATTTGCCGCAGTGACTAAAACAAGGTGGCGATTGTGTAAACGTTGTTGAGTCAGGTATTTTAATAAAGACGTATTAAAGGGTAATGACGCTGGAGCCAGTTCGATATGCTGGCTGACCTTTTGTTTGAAACCGGCTTTACCTAAAACCAGCCATAGTGGTAGTAGTACAAGCATAAAAGGCTGTTGGCTGATTAAACGAAGACAAGACTCCCAGAGTGAGTCGGTCTGGATGAGGGTGCCATCTAAATCTACACACAGTGGTAATGAAGCGTAATCAGGTATTTTAGGGTTAGATTGAGTCATATTTTGCTTGCTTTCGTTGTAATAATTCATTTTAACTCTTTGATTTTAAAAGGCAAATAAATTTTTTAAAGGAGGAGGCTAATTTGGTCGATAATTTTAGTAAGTCGCTTTAATTGCTGGCGTCTAAAAAGGAATACTCGAAACGGAATTCTTCCATTATGGGGGAAATCTTTATGTTATTGCTAAAAACAGAGTTCAGGGTTAAATCTTTACAAATATCGACGTTGTATCATGATTTTTTATTTGTATTTTTCATGTTGTTATTTTTGAGTAGTTTTTTATTTACTCCACAACGTGCTTTAGCATCTAATTCAAATTTTAAAGTATCCTTTGTCGATGAAGTGGGCTATGCGCATAAACAACAGCGGACTAACTTTTCTCAAGCTCAAATTGCCTTTGAAAATCAGGATTATATCTACTCAGCCCGCTTGCTAACGGCTTTAGCAGAAAACGGCCATGTGCAGGCACAGTATTTGTTAGCCACACAATATGATGCTGGATTAGGTGTGGATAAAAATTCATTTCTTTCATTTTATTGGTACGAAAAAGCAGCAAGAGCAGGAGTTCATGCAGCTCAACATAATTTAGCGGTTGCTTACGCACAAGGGCATGGTATTACGCCAGATTTGCATAAAGCTATTATTTGGTGGAAACGTGCTGCGAAGGCAGGCAATGCTGATTCGCAGTATAACCTGGGTATTATTTATGCTGGCGGGCGCGATGCAATTAAGCCTGATTTGGAAAAGGCTCTAAAATGGTGGCGTATGGCTGCAATGAATGGTGATGCAATTGCACAATTTAATTTGGGTGCGTTGTATGCAAACGGTATTGGTATGTCGAGTCGTACTTGTGAAGCATCACGTTGGTGGAAAAAATCAGCAGAAAATGGTTTTGTTCAGGCGGAAATGGCTTTAGCTGTATTAGAAACCAAGAATGATTACGATATTTGTCGATAATTTGTATTTTTAAATAAAAAAGCCCAATTCAATGAGTTGGGCTTTATTTTAGCATGAATTTAAAATTTAATGTTCTTCTTTTCCATGAGTTTCCATTAATGTTTGGGTCATAATGCGATCGGTATAAGCCATAGCAATAGCTGAAGCAATAAAAGTAAGATGAATATAGACTTGCCATTGAATGGTTGTTTCAGTCATTTGATCGGCATTAATAAATGTTTTTAACAAATGAATAGATGAAATTCCTATTAATGCCATAGAAAGTTTGATTTTCATTGTTGCTGCATTCACATGAGATAACCACTCAGGCTGATCATCATGTTCTTTCAGTTTTAATCTGGAAACAAATGTTTCATAGCCGCCTATGATTACCATAATCAATAAATTGGCAATCATCACAACATCAATTAGCCCTAAGACGATGAGCATGATTTCATTTTCAGTAATTTTATTTGCGATTGAAACAAGATGAACCAGTTCGACCATAAAATGATAAACATAAACACCTTGTGCAACAATTAAACCCAGGTAGAGCGGTGCTTGTAACCAACGGCTCCAGAAAATTAACTGTGCCATAATAGCTGTAGTTGATTCACGCATTTTATTTGTAGCAGTCACATTAACCTCGCAAAATAGTAGTTGTGTTATATATTTGGTGTTAAAAAATTATTCTTTTATTGCCAGGGCAACCGTATAACTTGACCCTTGTTTGAGTTTTTTATAATTACCAAACACTTCAATAAAATTTCGTTTGATGTATTTACGCAAGCCGGTAATGGTGACGACATAAATTTTAGCACCTGGCTTCATTTGCTTATAGGCATCATATAAGAATAAACTTAATAATTCATTACCGACTTTGGCCGGGATATTGGAAACGACAACATCAAATTTTCGTTCTCTAATTTGGTCAAAACCATTACTTAGTAAGGCTTCAGCATTTTTAATTTGATTAAGCTCAGCATTGTTGTTGCTGTATTCAATAGCTTTAAAATCTTTATCGACAAGTGTTGTTTTTCCGTTTGGAGCCAATTTTGCCATGGTTAAACCCAATGGACCATAACCACAACCTAAATCCAGACAGTCATCATTTTCGCTAATATCAAGATACTTAAGTAATAATAAAGTGCCTTCGTCTATATTACGTGGTGAGAAAAGCCCCCAGGTAGTATGAAAAACAAAAGGAATATCTTTTAATGTTTCATTAAAAACGATATCTTCACGTAATTGTTTAACTTCTTTATCGGTGAGCATTAGTTAGCTTTACTCAATTGCTGTTTAAGATCTTCAGCCAGGGTTAATGCATCGTTAATATTGGCAGACAGCACATTAAAGTGACCCATTTTCCGTCCGGGGCGCGCTTCGCGTTTGCCGTAAAGATGAAGTTTAACGTTAGGATGATCAAGTAACTTTTGCCATTTCGGTGCTTTGCCGTCATGCCAAATGTCACCCAACATATTAATCATAACAACAGGTGACAATAAAGTTGTTTCACCTAATGGTAAACCACAAACCGCTCGCACTTGTTGTTCAAACTGATCCGTCATACAAGCATCTAACGTGTAGTGACCGCTGTTATGTGGACGCGGCGCTATTTCATTAACTAAAATTTTTCCGTCGGAAATAAAAAATTCGACTGCCATAATGCCAACATAGTCTAAGGCGGTAGCAATCTCTTTTGCCATATCGATGACTTTTGTTTCTAAGTTTTTATCAATACGCGCAGGTACGACAGTGACGTCAAGAATGCCGCCTTCATGAATATTTTCAGAAACTGGGTATGTAATAACTTCGCCTTCGATGCCTCGCGCTAAGACAACAGAAACTTCAATATCTAACGGCATGCGCTGTTCTAAAACACAGGCTTCACCTTGAAGTGTTTCCCATGCTTTTTTAATATCGGATTCAGCATTGATACCAAACTGTCCTTTACCGTCATAACCAAAACGAGAGACTTTTAAGATGGCGGGTGTACCAATTTCGCTAATACTATTTTGTAAATCTTCTAATGAATGAATAACGGCAAAGGGTGCAGTATAAAAACCATTATCTTTTAAAAAGTTTTTTTCGTGAATACGATCTTGTGCAACAGAGATTGCTTTTGCACCGGGGCGAACAGGGCCAGTTTTAGCAAGAGCTTCTAATGTTGAAGCGGGGACGTTTTCAAATTCTGTTGTGACTGCATCACAGCTTTTAGCAATTTGATCGAGCGCAGCTTGATCAGAATAATCAGCACAAATGTGAGTTGTGGCTAATTTACCGGCAGGGCTTTCTTTATCAGGATCCAGCACCACCACTTCATAGCCCATAGTACGGGCGGCAATGGTGAACATGCGACCTAATTGGCCACCACCAAGCATTCCAAGAGTCGCTCCGGGCAGAATTTTCATACTTTTGGTAATTTCATTGCGCGGACTTTAGTGCGCTGTTTTTTGCGGAAAGTATTGAGTTTTTTGGCATACTTTTCGTCATTATTAGCGAGCATGGAGACGGCAAATAGACCTGCGTTCGCTGCTCCAGGTTCACCAATTGCGAAAGTTGCGACAGGAATACCTTTAGGCATTTGAGCGATAGATAGCAGAGAATCGAGCCCTTTTAAAGCGCGAGACGTCACTGGAACACCCAAAATAGGCACAATTGTTTTAGAGGCCAACATACCGGGCAAATGCGCAGCACCACCAGCACCGGCGATAATCACCTGAATGCCACGATCTGCTGCTGTTTCAGCATATTCAAATAACAAATCTGGAGTACGGTGCGCAGAAACGACTTTTGACTCAAAAGGCACGCCAAAATCTTTCAGCATTTCACATGCCTGGCTCATGACTTTCCAGTCACTGTTGCTACCCATTACCACGCCGACGATTGGTTTTTTACTCATTTTTAAACCTTCTAAATCCTGTTTTTATATAGAGGGAATCGGTAATTTTACCAGTTTATTTGACTAGATCCATACATTGTTTGGTTAATATTTAGGCTTGTATAACTTGATGGAGAAGAGGTTATTTATTTTCAGAAGCTAATAGTTCTGAATTTATCTCATCTATTTTTATCAGCTGCCCATTGTGAAGCTCATAATAGTAACCGACTAATTGTAGTTTGCCTTGTTCAACTCGTTCGCGTACCCAAGGATGAGTTAATAGATTACGCAGTGAATAGCTGATGGCTGTTTTTTCACAAGCATCGATTTGTTCATTAATATTATTTAGATCATCGCGAGCGAGAACGTCTTCCTTAGCCGGTGCAGCGATTTGCATCCAGCGATCAATAAAGCCATCTTTTTTTATGTTGCCGTCATTTTCCATTAAGGCGCGAATGCCGCCACAGTTGGCATGACCGAGTACCATAATTTCTTTTACTTTAAGGCAGGTAACGGCGAATTCTAATGCTGCACTGGTGCCATGATAGTCACCTTGTAATTCAAAAGGAGGAATAAGGTTGGCCACATTGCGAATAACAAAAATTTCGCCGGGCTCGGCATCAAATAAAATACCGGTATCAACACGTGAATCACAACAAGAAACCATCGCGACATCGGGGGCTTGTTGCTGTGCTAATTTTTCCAGATGTTCGCGATTGCGCTGGAAGTAACCATTACGAAAACGTTCGTAACCTTTGAGTAATTTTTCAAGCATGTGAGATTAAAATGATTCTATAGTGGCTTGTGCAGCAGGAGAATTCAAAGCTTCATCTTTTTTACCGAGCATGTAAGCATCGAGTAAGGCCTTTTTTAATTCGATATGCTGAGAAAAATCAGTAATATCCATATGCTCTTCAGCAATAGAAAGGAGTTTTGTGAGTGCTTTATTTTCATTCCACGTTTTTTCAAAAGCTTCGACATCAAGCTGACCATCATTAAGATATTCTGCAACTAAACCTTGTGCATCGCTGTATTTTATTTCGGCTGCTTGCATCATTTCATATTCATAAGAATAAAGATCATGATTATTGGCTTTAGCAATTAAACCACATAAATTTGGAAAAGAGCCTCCACCTTCAAGGTATGGATCTAACTCAACCGTGAGAGAAGGAGAAAGTTCTTTTCCTTTAAAAGAAAAATGAATAGATGCTGTAATAATATTTTTCATAATGGTGTTCTTAAATAAAGTTTAAGCTGTTAACGACATAAACAGTTTTGGTAATTGTTCAGGTAGTTTTTCAATATTGTCAATGACGGTGTAACCGTTTGAACCAAAAATATCTGCAATATATTCATCAGCTTTTTTATCCAGGCTAATGCAATGGGTATAAATACCTTTGCTTGATAATTCTTCAACGGCTTTATGGGTATCTTCAATTAACAATTTATCATCGCTAACATCAATATCTGCAGGCTCACCATCTGTAAGAATTAATAATAATTTTTTATCAGCTGTTTGGCCTTCTAAATAATGTGAAGCGTGACGAACTGCTGCGCCCATGCGAGTTGAGTAGCCAGGTTCTATTGCGGCGAGCCTCGCTTTTACTGTGTCGTCCCAATGTTCAGCAAAACCTTTTATATGATGATAACGAACATTGTGTCGCGTATCAGAATGGAAACCGGCAATGGAAAACTTATCGCCAAGTTGCTCGATAGACCAACCAAGTAGAGTCGTTGCCTCACGGCTTAATTCGAGAATACTTTGTGTGCTGCCATCAGGCACTTCATTTAAAGATGCCGATAAATCCATTAACAATAACACCGCAAAGTCACGACCATCATGTTTATGATTCATGTTAATGCGTGGGTCAGGTTGCGCACCACTTTTAAAGTCGATGATGGAGCGAATTGCAACGTCGAGATCGAGCTCACTACCTTCTTCTTGATAACGCTGGCGCACATAATGTTGCGGCTTTAATAAATCTAATAGACGTTTTAAATAATTCGCTAACGCAGAATGTTTGTCTAAAATTTTGTCAATATCTGAAGCGTTACCGGGTTGATGAAGTGACTCATACAACGTGACCCAGTCAGGTTTGTAACTATAGGTATTGTAATCCCATTCTTGATAGTGGCGTGGTGGTAAACCATCAACTTCTTCTTGTTCAGCTTCTTGAGGTTTCGCTTGTATGTCTTCAGGTTCATCATCTTCTTCTATGAATACCCACATGTGACGATTATCATCACGGTAATCCACTTCAGTATTTTCAAAACGAACCTTAGGCAGCTGATCACTTTGTAAACGTGTTCTAGCGGTAAATGAAATTGCAATTTGTAGCATTTCTTTACTGCTAGACTCACCATCTTTTAATGCAGCATGAAATTTTTCAACGGTATCGAGAATTTTTGGATTTTCATAACCGTGGTTCTCATCAAGAATTGCACGAGACAACATAGCTAAACGATGACGCACGCAAGATTCTTTTTCGTTGTCACAAGAGCCTTCAACAGGGATGGGATGCAATGCCATAAAATATTTTTTAAGCCCAGGATACTCGCGCATCATTAATGTTTCGACACGAGAGTCTTCTAATAACTCAACAGCAATACGTTGGAAAGGCGAAAGGTTATCGGCAATTTGTCTTTCCGACCAACATTTGTGTCCTGCCATGTGTGCAAGAACAATACGATAACGATCAATACCGGATACGCCATTTTTTTCATCGAATACATCGGGTATACGCATACCCAATTGATCATAATAAGGTTGTGGCTTGCGTAACTCATCAAAACCTAATGAGTAAGGAACAAGGTATTCTTCCATTTCCCACATGCTGCGCATGTACATATCTAACTGACGTTCGTTATCCATGTATAACGTGCCATGACGTTCACGTTGTAACATGGCTTTTGCATCAGCCGATTGAATAGTGAAATAATCTTTTTGTCGTTCAGGGTGATCGTTATAGTTACGGACACCGTACTCTATCCAGTTCTTTAAACCTTCAAGTGAAAGTTGGCTAAGCAAATAAGGCATTTGTTGCAACAGAGAAGGTAAACCTGGGCTAGGGAATGTTGTGTGATGTCCATGAATAGAACCTGTAGTTGCATGCATCATCTCAAAAATTATATTGATAAAATGTTGCATTTGTTCTTTAGTGCCAAGACGACGTGATGCTTCAGGTAAGCACTGCATAAACGGTGGAATAGAAACACCATTCGGCGTACGTGACATATCCCAAACTGCTTGTGAAACCATATTTAGCATTTCTTCGCCTAGGTCACGCGCGATGTTTGGCATCTCTTCAAGATAAACCAATACCGGTTCAAAGCCGCGACCGATCATACAAACCATGGATGCACCTTTTAAGTAATCTTCAACACCTTGATCACTTAAATTACGCAACACATCTTTCATATAGTCATCAAAGCAGTCTTCAATTTGCTCGAAGCTACATTTTAGTTTTTTGCGATAGTCTGGAAATTCAGTTTTAACTTCAGTTGTCATATTTTTAACCACAAAAGATTAGATCATGTCATTGCCACAGTCACTTTGTTCCTTCGCAATGACCGTGTGTTTTTTATTAACCGAAAATACTATCAATAGAATGAACTAATGTATCGCGAATGTCTTTGTCATCCGTAATGGGAGTAACAAGAGCCATCTGACAAGCTGATTTTGCTTCGATACCGTTGTTCATTAAGGTTGCTGCATAAACCAATAAACGTGTCGAGATTCCTTCATCAAGACCATGGCCTTTTAAGTGACGCGCAGTGTGTGCAATCTTAACCAATTTAGCTGCGATCTTTTCATCAATACCTGCTTCTTTAACAACAATCGCTGTTTCTACTTTTGAATCCGGGTAATCAAAATCTAAACCAGTGAAACGTTGTTTCGTTGATTGCTTAAGATCTTTCATCATACTTTGATAACCCGGGTTATAAGAAATAACCAATTGGAAATCAGGATGTGCTTCAATTAACTCGCCTTTTTTATCTAAAGGTAAAGTACGACGATGATCAGTAAGAGGGTGAATAACAACCGTTGTATCCTGGCGTGCTTCAACAATTTCATCTAAGTAACAGATTGCACCAATACGTGCTGCGGTTGTTAATGGACCATCTAACCAACGAGTACCGTTAGCATCAAGCAAGTAACGACCAACTAAATCTGAAGCTGTCATATCTTCATTACAGGCAACAGTAATTAATGGACGACCTAATTTATACGCCATGTGTTCAATAAAACGAGACTTACCACAACCCGTTGGGCCTTTAACCATCACAGGCATGCGTGCTGCATAAGCTGCTTCATATAATGCAACTTCTTCACCCATTGGTTCGTAATAAGGTTCTTCAGTAATTTTATATTGTTCGATATCTATATCGCTCATGATGCTTTCCTATACTTGTGAAAGTTATTTTATTATTAGAAAATTAACTTAAAGATAAAATTAATTTTCTAATAATAAAACTATTATAAAAACCTACGTTATAAAAACCACGGTACTTTTAAGTTTTACTTATTGGAAAAAAAAGCCCCTGCAAGGAGGGGCTTTTTTCAACTAAAATGTCCGCTTACTTATGGACGCCTAGCTTGTCTCTCCAACCTGGATACAAGCCATCTGCATCGCTTGGGAATGACTCGAATGCACGAGCAAATTCGTTATGCTCTTTAGCGAATTCGATTGGGTCAGCGCCCGCTTTCCAGCATTCGTATGCTTGACGCAATGAAGTTGCACCAGCAGCAGGAGAATCGATGTGACCGTAAGAACCACCACCAGAAGTGTTGATTACGTTACCGTGACCTAAGTTCTCAAAGAAACCTGGAAGACGTAAAGCGTTCATGCCACCAGAGATGATTGGAGTAGTTGGCTTCATGCCATTCCATTCCTGGTGATAAACAGGACCATCTGCGCTATCACGCTCGATCATGTATGCGATGTGCTTATCATCAGCTCCACCTTCCATTTTACCGAAGCCCATTGTGCCCACGTGGATACCAGAAGCACCCATAAGACGAGAAAGCTTAGCTAAAACGAACGCAGTGTAACCACGAACTGAAGATGGTGAAGTAATAGCACCATGACCAGCACGGTGATAATGCAAGTATTGACCAGGATAGTTACGACGTGCAGTTGTAACCATGCCACAACCACCAACATAACCGTCAACCAGGAAAGCAACGTGATGAGCATTCTCACCAAAAGTTTCCAGGATGTAATCTGCACGAGCACACATTTCGTGGTGATCATCTGCAGTGATGTTAGCTGAGAAGATTTTTGCTTCGCCAGTTTCATCTTGAGCACGTTTCATTGCATCAGCAACTAAAGGAGTAACATCCTTCATACGAGCATAGATTTGGTTACCTTGTGGTTCATCATTTTTGATGAAATCACCACCTAACCAGAACTGGTATGCAGCTTCTGCGAAAGGCTTAGGACGAAGACCTAATTTAGGTTTGATGATAGTACCGGCGATGTAACCACCTTCAGTACGGCCACGACCTAAGATGTTCCAAAGGTCAGTGATGTCCATTGAAGGACCATCGAAGATATCAAGCATTTGCTTAGGCACATGGAAATCGATCATTTGTGCACATTGAACATCACCCATGCCCTGGTTGTTACCAATAGCAAGAGTAAGGAAAGAAACAACCATTGCTCGACCATCGATTACGTTACGATCGAATAAGCCACAAGGGTAAGCGAGTTTCATGATGCCTTTAGCTTCATCAATTTCGTATACCATCGCATCTAAGTCTTTAGTGAAGTCATCTGTAGTAGAAACTTCAACGTTAGTACCAGTAGATGATTCCGCTGCGAAGTGAGCAGCAGTTTCTAAATAACCACCGAAACCAGGCATTGGCGTCATAGTGTAAGCCACTAAAATATGGCCACCTTCTTTTAAAAGCGTATCTTCATCCAGACTTAAGTCTGCATACCGTGCTGATTGATCCATTGTGGACTCCTATCTTTATTTAATAATAATTCGGTTTCGGGCATATATTGGAAAAATCCATCCTAAATTTAGGGATTTCTTTAACTAATTTTGGTCTAGCTGCCAGAAAGTTTTGCGACTATACGCAGGATCATTCATAATTGATACTCAATATTTTTGATGATTATGATAAGTAAAACCTTATGAATATAACCTTTCGACAATTAGAGGTATTTGAGGTGGTGGCGCGCCTTTTAAGCTATACCAAGGCATCTAAAGAGCTGCACCTCAGTCAGCCCGCAGTTTCTATGCAAATCAAGCAGTTAGAGGAGAATGTGGGGTTAGCGCTATTTGAACAAATAGGTCGGAAAACCTATTTAACAGAAGCTGGGAGGGAGATGTACCACTATTGTCGTACCATTGCGCACCAGCTGGAAGAGGCCGAAGAAGTTCTAGAGCAATTAAAAGGTCTAAAATCGGGTCGTTTGGAAATTACTGTCGCCACTACGGCCAATGCCTTTGCTACCCGGATGTTGTCGATGTTTAATAAGCGCCACGAGGGCTCAACGGTGAGTCTTAATGTAACCAATCGTGAGCGCTTACTTCAGCAATTAGCTGATAATGAAAAGGATATTGCAATCATGGGACGACCACCAGAAGATGCAGATTTGGTGACCGAAGCTTTTGCTGATAATCCTTTAGTGGTCATCGCGGCACCGGATCATCCTTTGGTGCAGAAACAACCTATACCTTTATATATGTTACAGGACCAAACCTTCGTGGTGCGTGAAAAGGGGTCGGGCACACGAACGGCAATGCAGCGTTTTTTTGAGGAACATAACCTTAGTATCACTTCGAGCATGGAAATGAATGAAAACGAAGCCATTAAGCAGGCGGTTCAGGCTGGAATGGGACTAGGTATTGTCTCGATTCACACTATCGAGCTTGAGTTGGAAACAAAGCGCCTGGTCATTCTGGATGTGGAAGATTTCCCCATTATGCGGCATTGGTATTTAGTACATCGTAAAGAGAAACGACTTTCGCCGATTACCCAGGCTTTTAAAGATTTTGTGTTGAGTGAAGGACGGGAGTTAATCTCGCAGATGTAAGCTAGTTTAAACGAACTGTTTTACTTCAGATTGAACTTAATCAAATATAGATGTTCTTATTGCAAGCTGCATTAAAGTACTTTAAAAGAAAACATGTGCGTTGCGTGAGATTTAAAACTAGACTAAGCTAAAAGCTATGATAAAAAAAGCACTGACATATTTTACTATATTGGCAATCACTGCCTTGCCAGTGCAACTGGTCAGTGCGAGTGCCGAAAATGTCAGTATGCAAATGAGCATGGCTCAGCAGTTGCTAGCAAACAACGAATGTATGCATGAAATAATAGATAAGAACTTAAGCTTCGAAGCTGAGCAAAATTCTATTTCAAATACCTGTTGCGATGATCAGTCAAGCAGCTGCCAGGGCTGTAATGATGTTACACACGCGACTACCGCTATGACATCCCACGCTATCGCTATGGTGAAAACGACATTATTAAGTAGCACTGAGTTATTTGTCAATAATTCGTTATTACATGGCATTCCACAGAAAAACCTTCTAAGACCTCCTCGAACTACACTTTAATTTTTCCGCTGTATTTTATACAGAGTGCTTTACTGCGTATTTTTAAATACACAGTATTGTTAGCTATAAATTAAATGTTGAGGACTTCACTATGGCTATTATTACCAGATTATTTAAAACAATATACATCATTTCATTAGTTGGTATTTTTCTATCGGCATGTAGTGACGATAAAAATAATACGGCTGTTACAGATAAAATGGAAACAGCCGTTGAGCATGCCAGTAAACACCTTGATGCAAAATATGTTTGTCCAATGCATCCACAAATCATTCGCGGTAAAGAAGGTAACTGCCCAATTTGCGGAATGGATTTAATTAAAAAAGAAGCAGAAGAGCCAAGAGAAAAGAAACTTCTTTATTGGGTTGCGCCAATGGATGCAAATTATCGTCGCGACAAACCAGGTAAGTCACCCATGGGAATGGATCTGGTTCCTGTTTATGATGATGGTGAAGAAGGTCTTACCGTAAAAATCTCTCCCGCAGTTGAAAACAACATGGGAGTGCGTACCGCAATAGTTAAGAAAGATAAGTTATGGCGCCGTATAGATACGGTGGGTTATGTTGATTTTGATGAAAATAAAATTTCACATATTCATTTACGCACTAAAGGCTGGATTGAAAAATTACTGATTAAATCTGAAGGCGAACGGGTTAAAAAGGGACAGTTGTTGTTTGAGGTTTATTCACCTGAGTTAGTTAATGCACAAGAAGAATATTTACAAGCATTGCGTAGTGGCCGTAAAGGACTGTCTAGTGCTTCACGTGAACGGCTTGAGGCTTTGGGGATTTCTGCTGCACAAATTAAAAAATTAAATAAAAAGCGTAGATCAAGTCAGTTTGTAAAAATATTTGCGAAACAAGATGGCATCGTTGCGAAACTTAATGTGCGTGAAGGTATGTTTGTCATGCCACAAAAAGAAGTCATGAGTCTGGCAGATCTTTCAAGCGTGTGGATTCTGGCGGAAGTTTTTGAAAGCCAGGCCGATTGGGTTAAACAAGGCCAATCTGCTGAAGTGAAACTCTCTTACTTACCGGGGCGTATCTGGGAAGGTGAGGTTGAATATATTTACCCCAGTCTTGATCCGAAAACAAGAACATTAAAAGTTCGTTTACGTTTTGATAATGTTGATGAAGCGTTAAAGCCTAATATGTTTGCTGGTGTCACAATTTATGGTGGAGCAAAACGTGAGGTTATCATTATACCGCGAGAAGCATTGATTCGTACCGGTAATGATGAACGCGTTATTATTTCTGTCGGTGAAGGACGGTTCCAACCGCGTGATGTGACGGCAGGAATTGAATCAGGTGAATATATTGAGATCATTAAAGGCCTTGCTGTTGGAGATAAAGTTGTGACTTCAGGTCAGTTCTTAATTGATTCCGAAGCGAGTTTAAAAGCCAGTATTGCAAGAATGTATTCAGCAAATGACGATATGTCGAGTGCTGGTATGACCGGTATAAAAGCGGATATGGTGAAGTCTAAAAAAATCATGGGTACGGGTATCTTAAAAGAACTCATGCCAATGAAAAATAAAATTAATATGGCACACGATCCTATTCCCGCTTTAGATTGGCCATCTATGGTGATGGATTTTGACCTTAAAGAAAACTTATCCCTTAAAGGTTTAAATAAAGGCGATAAAGTCGAGTTTGAGCTTGAAAAAGGTGAGAACGGATATGTCGTTAAATCTATAACAAAATCAAAAATGTAGGAGTGACTTAAAATGATTGCAAAAATTATTGACTGGTCACTGACAAATCGTTTTTTAGTTTTGTTAATGACAGCTGTATTACTTATTGGAGGTATCTTCGCGGTAAAGAATACACCGCTTGATGCTATTCCTGATTTATCAGACGTACAGGTTATTATTAAAACCACTTATCCTGGACAATCACCTCGTGTGGTAGAAGATCAGGTTACCTATCCATTAACAACGGCAATGTTATCTGTGCCCGGTGCAGTTACTGTACGTGGTTATTCTTTTTTTAATGACTCTTATGTTTATGTCATTTTTGAAGATGGTACAGATATTTATTGGGCGCGTTCACGTGTGCTTGAATATTTAAGCCAGGTTGCCAGTCGTTTACCGCCTGAAGCAAGTTCGGCACTTGGCCCCGATGCAACCGGTGTAGGCTGGGTTTATGAATATGCGTTAAAAGATCCTACCGGCAAGACCGATCTATCCCAGTTACGTAGTTTGCAAGACTGGTTTTTAAAATATGAATTACAAACTGTTCCCGGTGTTTCAGAAGTTGCAACGTTAGGCGGCATGGTAAAACAATATCAAGTAGTTTTAAATCCTGATCGTTTACGTGCTTACGGCATTCCATTACAAAAAGTTAGTATGGCCATTAAAATGGCCAACCAGGAAGTTGGTGGTTCAGTTATAGAAATGGCCGAAGCGGAATATATGATTCGCGCAACAGGCTACATTACGGGGATAAAAGATTTGCAGCAAATCCCACTCGGCGTAAATAAACGTGGTACGCCTATTTTATTAAAAGATGTAGCTGATATTCGTTTAGGCCCACAAATGCGTCGCGGCATTGCCGAGCTTGATGGCGAAGGCGAAGTGGTTGGCGGTATTGTGGTGATGCGTTTTGGAGAAAATGCATTAAAAACAATTGAACGGGTAAAACTAAAACTTGAAGAATTAAAAAATGGTTTACCCGAAGGTGTTGAAATTGTAGAAACCTATGACCGTTCGAAATTAATCAATCGCGCGGTTGATAATTTGAATATGAAATTGATTGAAGAGTTCATTGTTGTTGCGCTTGTTTGTATGGTGTTCTTGTTTCATAT
This sequence comes from Gammaproteobacteria bacterium, assembly GCA_030617815.1. Lineage (GTDB taxonomy): Bacteria > Pseudomonadota > Gammaproteobacteria > UBA6429 > Thiohalophilaceae > JAGLTQ01. The sequence continues at coordinate 5,770 of JAUWUS010000026.1, read as the reverse complement.
GCGTTCTGCTCTTGTGATTATTGTCAGTTTACCGATAGGTATTCTTGTTGCGTTTATGATTATGTATCAACAAGGTATGAATGCCAATATTATGTCTTTAGGAGGGATTGCGATTGCTATTGGTGCAATGGTCGATGCCGCCATTGTCATGATCGAAAATGTGCATAAACATATTGAAAGAGAACCTTTAACCGATGAAAATCGGTGGCGAATTATTCGTGAGGCGACGATGGAGGTGGGACCACCATTATTTTTCTCTTTAATTATTATTACATTAAGTTTCTTGCCGGTGTTTACCTTAGAGGCGCAAGAAGGAAAACTTTTTGCACCGCTAGCATTTACGAAAACATTTGCTATGGCAGCAGCAGCAGGTTTATCAATTACTCTGGTTCCCGTGTTAATGGGTTATTTTATTCGCGGAAAAATTAAACCTGAACATGAAAACCCGGTAAATATATTTTTAGTTAATGTTTATCGTCCGTTTATTCATTATGTTTTAGACCAACCTAAAAAAGTATTGGGTATCGCTTTGTTGGTGGTTTTAGTTGGTATATGGCCTTATAGTCAAATTGGTTCAGAGTTTATGCCTGATTTGGATGAAGGTGATCTCATGTATATGCCAACCACTTTTCCAGGAGTGTCCGTTGGTAAAGCGCAGGAGTTGTTACAACAAACTGATAAGTTAATTAAAAGTGTACCTGAAGTGGCCAGAGTATTCGGTAAAATTGGTCGTGCAGATACTGCAACCGATCCAGCACCACTCACCATGATTGAAACAACCATTCAATTCAAACCAAAAAGTGAATGGCGTGAAGGTATGACCAGGGAAAAATTACGCGAAGAGTTTAATCGTTTAATTAAATTTCCGGGTTTAACCAATGCCTGGGTCATGCCAATTAAAACAAGGATTGATATGCTGGCAACGGGAATTAAAACGCCAGTAGGAATCAAGGTTGCAGGACCGGATTTAAAAGTCTTGCAAGATATTGGTAAACGTATTGAAGAAGTGGTGATTAAGGTTCCCGGAACAGTATCCGCATTTTCTGAACGTGTTGCTGGTGGTCGTTATATCACAGTTGATGTGGATCGGGTTGCCGCCTCTCGTTTTGGTTTAAACATTGCTGACGTACATGCGGTTATTAAAACCGCAGTCGGTGGCATGGTGGTGGCACAAAGCGTAGAAGGACTGGAACGTTATCCCATTAATATTCGTTACCCGCGTGATTTACGTGATTCGATTGAAGACTTACGTAACCTACCCATTGTGACGATGACCGGTGCGCGTATTCCATTAAGTGATGTGGCAAATATTAAAACTGAAATGGGTCCTGCTATGATCAAAAGTGAAAATGCCCGGCCTAATGGTTGGACCTTTGTTGACATTGCAGATCGTGATTTAGGCTCTTATGTTGAAGAAGCGCAACGTGTGGTGAGTGAGCAAGTTGTTTTACCTGCTGGTTATTCAATTTCATGGTCAGGACAGTATGAATATATGGTAAGGGCAAAAGAACGTTTAGCAATAGTGGTTCCATTTACCTTACTCATTATTGTCTTACTGCTGTATTTGAATTTCCGTAACATGATTGAGGTTCTGATTATTATGGGAACCTTGCCTCTCGCATTAGTGGGTGGTTTTTGGTTACTTTACTTACTTGATTACAACATGTCGGTTGCGGTGGGTGTTGGCTTTATTGCTCTGGCGGGTGTAACGGTAGAGATAGGTGTTGTAATGCTGGTTTATTTGAACCAGGCGTATAATAAATTACATCACAAAGCAGAACGGCAACATGATTTAACTATCGAAGAATTACGTGAGGCTGTGATTGAAGGTGCATTGTTACGAATACGCCCAATCATGATGACCGTTGCGGCAATCATTGCAGGTCTGCTTCCTATTATGTTGGGCAGTGGTACAGGGTCAGAAGTGATGCGTCGAATTGCCGCTCCTATGGTAGGCGGTATGGTGAGTGCAACATTATTAACGTTAGTTGTGATACCGGCTGTTTTCTTGTTATGGAAAAAAGGTGAAATTAGCAAAAAGAAATTGTAAAATAATCAATAAGGCGTGAAATAATTTTAACCCTATTTAATATAATTTATTCAGGAGAATCAAATGTACGGTTTTAGTACAACATTTTCAGGTAGCTTTGATGATGCTATCGCAAAAGTAACAGAAGAATTATCAAAAGAAGGTTTTGGTGTTTTAACAGAAATTAATGTTAAAGCAGTAATGAAGAAAAAACTGGATATCGATAAACGTCCATATACAATTTTAGGGGCGTGTAATCCTGTTTTAGCTAATCAAGCCATTACTGCTGAGCCAGATATCGGTTTGTTATTACCGTGTAATGTTTTAGTACGTGAAGAAGAAGATGGAACTATTGTTGTTGCTTTTATGGATCCTTCAGCTGTGTTGACGCTAGTTGAAAAAGAAGGTGTTAAAGAGTTAGCTGCAGAAGTGAAAACTCGATTAGAACGTGTACGTGATGGTTTAAATGCCTGATATAAACCAAGTTATATTGTCTGACTATAAGCCCGTATCCTATAAGGTACGGGCTTTTTTCTTGACATAGATCAAGGCTATAAGTTGGTAGTTGTGTAACAAATATAAAAATATAAGCTATACGTCTACCTTAGTTAAGCCTGATCAATATTTTAATATGGCGACAAGCCTGATTTAAGCTAAGCTTATGATGGATTAAACATATAATAATGAAAGAACAGAACATTCTTTAACTAATAAAAAGGCAGAATTAGTTTCTGTAAAAGGAGTGATTATGTACTTTAATAAACTAATATTTATATTTGCAACCACATGCATGACATTGGTGACGATGAATGCAGAAGCCGTTCCCGCATTTGCCCGTCAAACAAATATGACATGTGCAACTTGTCATTTTCAACATTTTCCCGCATTAAATGCCTTTGGCAGAAGTTTTAAACAAGGTGCGTATACCATGGTTGGTGGTCAGAGCATGATTCAGAGTGATAATTTATCACTTCCTGTTGCGCTTAATGCATCCCTAGTCACCAAACTTCGATATCAGAAAACAAATGGTACTGATAAAACGATTGCAAAAAATACGGGTGATCTACAGCTCCCTGATGAAGCCGCTTTAATAATAGGCGGACGAGGTACTGAAAATGTGGGTTTATTATTAGAAGCATCATTAAAAGAATCTGGTGCTGATAATAATTTCAACTCCTTCAAAATACATTTTAATTCCCCAACGGATGATGGTACTAATCTTGGTGTAGTCGTATTTCTAACTGATGCAGGTGGTGCACCATATGGTTTTGAGTTGTTGAATACAGGCGCACAACGTTTTATGCGTGTTGCAGAGGATCGAAAGGCGATTGCTGCTCAACAATTTATTGGTGGTACAGGTTCACCTGGCGCATCTTCAGCTGAAGGTTTTGCCTTTGTTGCCTCAAGTAATAATTATTTTGTGAATTTAACTTTGTGGACACCTGATCATGGTAGTGTAGCGGTGGATGGATTTGCTAACTATTTTCGAGCCGCTTATATGCCAACGATAGGAAGTTGGGATACAGCAATTGGTTTTCAAATTTTTTCTGGTACAGCAGAGCGAACTGATACAGGTACTGGTCTAGCTGATAATATTGATACAGATGCATGGTTTATTGACGGTCAAGCACAAGGACGATTAGGCGGGAAACCAGTAGGGTTTTATTTTACCTATGGAACGGCTAAAGCAACAGCAGCACTGGATAACTACTTCAATACTAATCCTAATGATCAGAAGGCCCTGTCTGTTTTAGCTGAGTATGGGTTTATTCCAAATAAAGCGACTGTATATTTAGGCTACTTATCTGGTGATAATGGTAAAGCTGCAAATAATAAAGACAAACGGTTATCGATTGGTATGACGTGGTTATATAGTGAAAATATTGAGTTTCAATTATGGAACACAAGCTATAGTGGTAGTGCTTATTCTCCTGTACCAGCTGGAGGCGATAACTTAACTTCAATAATGCTTTTTGCTGCATTTTAATTTTTCACAAATAGCTAAACTGAATAGGATTTAAAACACAGATGATAATAACTAGCCTGCTTAATGCGGGCTTTTTATTGTCTGATATTAAATATAACTGTCTGATATCAAACAGTTGATGATAAATATTTAAAACAATTTTTGATAAGTTATTGATTTTAATAACTTGTTTATGTTGGCAAGCTGCTTGCTATAGGTAAGGAGGGAAATAAAAAAATAGATATTGAGGATAAATTATGAACTATAAAAATGCTATTTTAAGTAGCATAACTTTAATGGGAACACTATTCGTCTTTCCTGCATTAGCAGAAGAAAATAAAGTACCAACTATTCAGGTTGAAGCAGATAAAATTATTGATGCGACAACATCAACTTTAAATTTAGATAACAATTTTTCTGCTGACGGAGGTGAACTTTTATTACAAACACCAGGAGTCTCTGGAATAAAAATGGGCAGTCATGGTATTGACCCTGTTATTAGAGGTCAAAAACATAATCAGTTAAACATCTTACTTAATGGTGCCTATATTCATGGTGGTTGCCCGAATCGGATGGACCCACCAACTTCGTTTGCTTCAGCAGAGTTATATGATCAAGTTACAGTGATAAAAGGTGTGCAAACTCTCATATATGGTGGTGGCGGTTCAGGTGGAACAGTTTTGTTTGAACGAAATGCTCCAACATTTGAAAAAGATGAAACGGTTAACGGTAAAGCTGGAGCAGGCTATCGTTCTAACGGTAATGCCTGGGATATTTTTACTGATGTTGCAGCAGGAAGTGAACAAAATTATATTCGTGGTTCCGCAACGATTAAAAAAGCAGAAGAATACCAGGATGGTGATGGTAATGATGTTCGCTCCGGGTATTCAGAAAAGTCACTTATGCTTAGCCTTGGAGGAGAATCAGCTGGTGGTAGTAAGTATCGTTTAGATATTGATTCTGTACGAGGTGAAGATATTCTATATGCAGGTGCGAATATGGATTCACCACAAGCTGATAGTGATACTTATAAATTAACTTTTGAAACAGGTAAAGTAGCAAGCTTTGATGGTGTTAAAGTTGAAGCCTATCGTTCCGATGTGTTTCACATTATGGATAATTTTTCTTATCGTACAAACATGATGTGGATGCGTGTTCCTTCTAAATCTATAACAGATGGTATGCGAGTGATCGGCGACATGGCAATTGGCAAGGGTAATTTGTCAATTGGTATGGATTATAAAAAAGGGGATCGTGATGCAACACGCTATTCTTCTATGACGCCAACTTATCCAACGATGTCTCAATCATTTATGTGGCCAGGAGTTGAAACAAGTCAAACCGGTTTATTCGCTGAGTATCAAGGTAAGGTAAGTAAAGGAAATCGTTATACTGCAGGTCTACGGCTTGATTCAGTTGATGCAAATGCCACAAAAGCAGATAACACGCCGATGGTCGTGGGAACTCTCAGTCCTAATCAGCTTTATACAAATTATTATGGTACATCAGCTAGTAAAAAGTCAGAAAGTAATGTGAGTGGCTTGTATCGTATGGAACATGATTTAAGTAAAACAGATATGTTCTTCTGGGGAGTGAGTCATACAGTTCGTACTGCTGATGAAACAGAACGTTTTATGGCCGTAAATAATTCAAATAGTATGATGATTTGGGTAGGTAATCCTGATATTAAACCTGAAGCGCATAATCAGTTGGATATTGGGTTAAATTTTAAAGGTGAAAAATCAGATTCATCTATATCTGTTTATTATGATTCT
>JAUWUS010000109.1 GCA_030617815.1 Gammaproteobacteria bacterium | reverse complement strand
GATGACGAAAAGTCACAATGCCACCAAAGCGTCCTGTTGATGTGTCAGTCAGAAGCTCTAACTCTGGTCTGGCGGAAATTTCATTAAATAGTGTTTGAGTATTGTTAAGCACGCAGTTTTCTATATTGCTCATGCCGATTTCATGCAACAGTGACAGGCTGGCATATAAAGCATGTATACCCAGCATATTCGGGCTACCACATTCGAATCTTCTAGCAGAGTCCACCGGTTTCCATTCTTGTTTATTATAATCCACAAATGTATCAGTCATGTGCCAGCCGTACTGGAACAAACGTAATTTTTTACGGAGCTCGGCACGGCAATAGAACAGAGCCACACCTTCAGGGCCTAACATCCATTTGTGGCCATCGGCCATTACAAAGTCAGCATGTATGGCTTGAGCATCAAACTGAATTGCACCTACACTTTGGATAGCATCGACGCAAAATAAAATATCGTGGTCTTTGCAATATTTTCCGATTTTCTCGAGGTCTAATCGTAGCCCGCTACCGTACTGAATGGAGCTAACAGTAATAAGTTTTGTATTCTCATCAGTTTTATTAAAGATGGCATCTTCTGGGCTTTTTTCGCTATCCAGAGATGCTTGCCTGAGTTCCACGCCCTGGTCATGTAATGCTTGCCAAACTATCCTGTTTGATGGGAATTCCTGATTTGTGGTAACAACGTTATTGCCCTTCCTCCAGTTAAGCCCAAAAGCCACAACTGATAAAGCCTCAGATGTGTTTTTTAATAAAGCAATGTCATCGGCGCTCGGTGCATTGATTAGCTGGCGCATCATTTCACGCAGCTTAGATTCTATCTCAATCCATGCGGGATAATTTTTTGATCCCAAATGAGCATTTTCTCGTGCAAAATTCGTTACTGCTTCAACAGACCGTTTTGGCCATGGGGCAATAGCTGCGTGATTGAGATAAAGGATGTCGCTTGCGAGACAAAACTCGGACTGAACAATATTGAGTAAAGGCTGAATCATTTTTTAATGGTTATTCTAATAATTGTTATGATTATTAGGTATATGAATAGGAAAGGGTTACTATTTATCGAAATAATACTAGCAAATGTGTCTAACTATAGTAAGGGATGTAAGGCAAACCTAACAGGGAAATCCGAAAATATGTGTAGTGCCAGATTAATGTCGTTATCATTGGAAAATTAGAGCATTGATGAAAATTAATCCAGATTTCAAGAACATTATATGAATGATACAGAAAGCGTAGTTAGCAGTATCAACGATGACAGTGTTGACCATGGCTTAGCAGCAAATGTTGTTGGCATGGGATTTAGCGCCATTTTAGTACTTGTAGTTTCCTTGGCTGCCGTCAGCTTGTATTTATTGAACGAATTTAATGCAAACCTTGAATCTGTTGTTGGCGTCCATAATAAAAAGACTGAATATGCTTATGGGATGCGGGACGCTATAAGAAAAAGAGCAATAAGTTTGTACACCATGTTATCGACGGATGATATTTTTGATCGTGATGAAGAGCTGCAAAGATTTTATGAGCACGCAGGTGAGTTTAGAAAAAAACGTATAAAACTAATAAATCTTGGTATTGATGAAAGTGAGAGAGAAGTTCACGAACGTCTTATTGTGAGTGCAAACAAGGCACAACCTGTTAATAGAAGAACGGCTGAGCTCATCATGTCAGAGGCCCCGACGCAAATTATTACCGCATCGGTTAAAGAAGGAATATTGTTGCAGCGTAATTTGCTAAATTTACTGGATCAGCTGATCGCCATACAGAGTCAATATACAAATGATGTGGTAAATAATAATAGAGAGAATTACCGTTATATATTAATTTTATTACTTTCTCTTGGCTCCATTGCTTTGCTGATTGGTGTTGTGATCGCGCGAGTGGTTACAAATAATGTGAGAAATAAAAGCATTGAGCTCGGTCAAAAGAATGAAGAGTTAGCCAAAGCATACAAACAAGCTGAAGAAGCAACACAAGCCAAATCAACATTTCTAGCGAACATGAGTCATGAGATAAGAACTCCCATGAACGGAGTTCTTGGAATGCTTGATCTAATGAGGGACACGGAACTTTCAGCAGAACAAGAGCACTTTGCTAATACTGCATCAATTTCAGCAGGAGCTTTACTTACAATTATCAATGATATTCTGGATCTGTCAAAAATTGAATCAGGTAAACTGGATTTTGAAGAAGTTGATTTTGATGTTAGAGATGTGATTGAAGATGTCGTGGCTCTGCATGCTAAAGCGGCACAGGAAAAAGGGGTAGAAATTATTGGATATATAGAGGATGACATTCCTCAAAAAATGATTGGTGATCCTGACCGGCTAAGGCAGGTTCTCAATAATTTGGTTAGCAATGCAGTCAAGTTTACTAGTCAGGGTGAAATATTTGTTAAGTTGGAGCACTCACTAGAGAATTACCAACTGATTCCTGATATGTATAAATTTTGGGTAACAGATACAGGAATAGGAATAAGAAAAGAATCACAACAAAAAATATTTGGGTCGTTTACCCAGGCCGATGGATCAACCACACGGGAATATGGTGGAACGGGGCTTGGTTTAACGATAAGCGAACAGATTGTACTGCTTTTCGGCGGCAATATAGGGGTCGAGTCTGAAAAAAATAAAGGAAGCAAGTTTTGGTTCACGGCAAAATTTAAAAAATCAGAAGTTAGTAAAGTACAAACAAAAAATTCACCTTTAAAAGGCTTGAGAATTTTTATTGATGCCAGCAATAAAAGTGTTGGTAATGTATTGAAGGAGCATGTAAAGGGTTGGGGTTGTTCGGTGATTGTGCCGGAAAGTTCTGGAAAAATTCCATCGGCAGACGTGGCAATTTTAGACTTAAATATTATCGTTGAAAATAATTTCACAAGCCAGGACGTTCTCTCGAAAAATATGGTGGATGCAGAGAGCGTGATTATGCTTTTTCCAATTATAGAAAAGTTTAAAGCACGGGAAATTGAAGGTTTGAATATTATTAGCCGAATAAGCCGGCCTGTACGACGAAATGTATTATTTGATGTTTTATTAACATTGATTAGCAAAGGAAAAGTTTGTATTTCAGATGATAAAAAATCAATTAATCTTGGCGCGTCTGAATTTTATGGCAAGCGAAATCTAAAAATCTTATTAGTTGAAGATAATGCAATAAACCAACAAGTTGTTGTGACTACACTACAGAAATATGGTTGTATGGTGGATGTTGCAAACAATGGTGGAGAAGCTATTGGTCGATATAAATCATTTACGTACGATTTAATATTTATGGATTGTCAAATGCCCGTCGTTGATGGTTTTGAAGCGACAAAAATAATTAGAGAGTATGAAAAGGCAAATGGGATGCCTCGTACTCCAATAGTTGCATTAACGGCAAATGCGCTAGAAGCTGATCGGCAGGCATGCCTTGAATCAGGTATGGATGATTTTATCATTAAGCCAATACGGCTCCGAATGCTGCCGGAAATATTTAACCGTTTTTCTATGGGGGATGATGATTCCCTTAAAGTAATATCAGAGAAAGGCGATTTCAAAAATATTGATGATCATATCAATCAGGAAATAATCGATGAGCTAAAAAAACTACTTGATAATGAACAGCTGCAGGAGGTTATAAAATTATTTGTGGAGCATGTCGAACAACGGTTAAAACAACTTCATAAAGCGGTAAAAGAACTTAACATGGACGAGATTGAGTCTATAAGTCATTCAATGAAGGGTAGTAGCGCTAATATGGGCGCAACTCTTATGTCGGAAATATGCAACGAAGTAATGGAATCAACCCAAACAGGCAATTTGTCAGAATCAATAAATGAAACTCTAATCAGACTGGAAGAGGAATACGATATCGTTAAACATTATCTCCAGGCCCACTTAAAAAGGGATTAAGCAGGGTTCATAGAAAAGCTTAAATTAGCGTTTTATTTTAATCGCCACATAAAAAAGGCCAGAATGATGATTCATTCTGGCCTTTTTTATTCCCTGGCGAGGCAGGGTATAACTACGTTTTAAGCAGTAAGCATACCTATAAACGCAGTTGACATAAGGATTACAAAAAACATAATTGCTAGACTCATAATATTATCCCCTAATAATAATGTGGTATTTAAGCGTGTATCGACAAAATATCGAAGTAGGGAGACTAAAACATAACTTATTGATGGTCAACACGTGCAAAAACCGCATATTAAGTGTGTTTAATATAGATACACAGTGTATGAAGAGTGGGCGATTTGAGGCAAAAAATTTGCGTCAAACATTTAAATGCATGGTTTACGACCAAGTCATTATATTCACTAGTCCTACCACTTTTCACACAAAGCAGCCTTTCTTTACGCGGTCGGCCTCTGGCGGATAATTAATCATAGCCGCACTATTTACACACATTTCGTATATATGCGTTATAATGGGCGGTTTGGTGCTTTAGCCTTGTATAACGATGCCCTGGCTGCCCTGGATTGAGCGCTTAAGAACATATTTTTAGGATTAATATTCACAAACCTTTTAGAGAACTGATCATGACTGACCTAACCCTATACAGAAATATCGGCATATTTGCTCACGTAGACGCCGGTAAAACAACCACTACAGAACG
>JAUWUS010000072.1 GCA_030617815.1 Gammaproteobacteria bacterium | reverse complement strand
TTTTTAATTTCGCAGATGGCATGTTGATGATCTTAATACCTTTGCCCTTTGGCATTTGAGGTAACTCGGCAATATGGTGGAATAATAAATGACCATCACTTGAGGTCATCGCGACCCAATCTGTTTCCATATCATTTACTGGTACTGGTGGTAGAATTTTTGCACCGAGCGGCACTTTAACAATGCCTTTGCCTTTTTTGTTCTTGGTGATGAAGTCTTCAATCTTACCGATGAAACCATAACCATGGGTTGTGGCTAATAAGAATAGTTGTTCATCGCTACCGGTCATCACACCACAGAAGGTTGCGCCTGGAGGTGCATTTAAGCGACCTACTAACGGCTCACCTAAGCCTCGTGCTGACGGCAAGGTATGTATCGGCAGTGCATAGGTTCGACCTGTTGAGTCGATTGCAACAACCTGCTCATTCGTTTTCGCTCTTGTATAGGACAGTAATCGATCACCGGCTTTAAACGGCATCGTTTCTGGATCAATTTCATGGCCTTTTGCCGCTCTTATCCAACCATTCTCAGAAAGAACGACCGTTACTGGATCTGATGCGATTAAATCTGTTTCTGCCATTGCTTGTGCAACTTCACGTTCTTTAATCGGTGTACGGCGTACATCACCATGCTCAACTGCAATTTCCTGTAGCTCGGTACGAATTAACGTTTTCATGCGTGTTTTTGAACCCAGGATGGCTTGAATTTCATCACGCTCTGCGGCAAGACCTTTTTTCTCTTTCTTCATTGTCATTTCTTCTAGCTTAGCTAAATGACGAAGTTTTAAATCTAAAATAGCTTCTGCTTGAATATCAGAAAGCTTGAAGCGCTTCATTAATACTGGTTTAGGCTTATCATTCTCACGAATAATTTGAATAACTTCATCGATATTTAAGTAAGCTTTAATCAAACCATCTAAAATATGAATACGTGCTAAGATTTTTTCTAAACGATAGTTCAATCGTTTAGTGACTGTGCCTGTTCTGAATTTTAACCATTCAGTTAATATCGTATGTAAATTCTTTACGCCTGGTCGTTCGTTCATACCAATCATGTTCATATTGACGCGATAGGTACGTTCAAGATCTGTTGTCGCAAATAAATGCGTCATCACATCGTCAATGTTTGTATCTTTTGATTTAGGTACAATCACTAAACGTGTTGGATTTTCATGATCAGACTCATCACGCAAATCAACCACCATAGGTAGTTTCTTCGCATTCATTTGTGCAGCAATTTGTTCAAGGATTTTTGCAGGTGAAGTTTGATGCGGCAATGCAGTGACAATAATATCGCCACCTTCTTTTTCATATTTTGCCCGCATCCGGATACTACCCTTACCCGTTTTATAGATTTCTTTAATATCTTTTCTCGGCGAAATAATTTCTGCATCGGTCGGATAGTCCGGGCCTTTAACAAACTTTAAAAGCTCTGCCAGAGTTGCTTTTGGACTTTTTAATAAATGAATACAGGCATGTAATACTTCACGCATATTATGCGGTGGAATATCTGTGGTCATACCAACAGCAATACCCATTGTGCCGTTAAGCAGTATATGAGGAACGCGTGCAGGTAAAATTTCCGGTTCTTGTAATGAGCCATCAAAGTTAGGTAACCAGTTAACCGTGCCTAAACTAATTTCTGAAAGTAACAAATCCGCATTAGTTGATAAACGTGATTCGGTATAACGCATAGCTGCGAAAGACTTTGGATCATCCGGTGAACCCCAGTTACCCTGGCCTTGCAATAATGGGTAACGATAAGAAAATGGCTGCGCCATGAGTACCATGGCTTCATAACAAGCTGAATCACCATGTGGATGGTATTTACCTAAAACATCACCGACTGTACGTGCAGATTTTTTGAATTTTGTACCCGCTTTTAAACCAAGTTCTGACATCGCAAAAATGATACGGCGTTGTACAGGTTTAAGACCATCACCGATATGCGGTAAAGCTCGATCTAAAATAACGTACATCGAATAATCGAGGTAGGCTTTTTCAGTGAACTCTTTTAATTCAATATTCTCTATGCCATCAAAGTTTGCAGAGGTATTGTCAGACATGATGTATTTCCAAAGTAAATTTTAATTCAAATAATTATTCGTAAATATTACTGATTAAATATCAGCAAGATCACCTTTTGTTTCTAACCACTTACGTCGATCGGCTGCACGTTTTTTCGATAGCAACATATCAACCATTTCTTTGGTCTCTTTTTCTTTGCCCATGGTTAAACGCGCTAAACGGCGTGTATCTGGATCCATGGTTGATTCACGCAATTGCAATGGATTCATTTCACCCAAACCTTTAAAACGCATTACGTTAATCTTGCCTTTAATCTTTTCAGCAGCAATACGATCTAAAATACCTTTTTGCTCGGCTTCATCCGTCGCGTAAAAAACTTGCTTGCCGACATCAATACGGAACAACGGTGGCAATGCAGCATAAATATAACCCGCTTCAACAAGCGGTTTGTAATGTTTAAGGAACATAGCAATCAATAACGTTGCAATGTGCAGGCCATCTGAATCGGCATCGGCGAGGATAATAATTTTTTTATAGCGTAATTTTTTTAAATTATCTGAACCCGGATCAACACCAATTGCGATTGAAATATTATGGACTTCTTGTGAGCTTAAAACTTCAGCAGACTCCACTTCCCACGTGTTTAAAATTTTACCGCGTAAAGGCATGATAGCCTGGAAAACACGATCACGTGCTTGCTTAGCTGAACCACCGGCCGAGTCCCCTTCCACTAAAAACAATTCACCAACATCAGGATCTTGTGAAGAACAATCAGATAACTTACCGGGCAATGCAGGGCCGGAGGTTACTTTCTTACGAATAACTTTACGACCTGCACGCATTCTATTTTGAGCATTATTAATCGCAAGTTCAGCTATTTCTTCTGCTTGCTCAACATTTTGGCTTAACCAAAGTGTGAAGGCATCTTTAACGATACCCGAAACAAAGGCACTGCATTCACGTGATGATAAACGTTCTTTCGTTTGCCCGGAGAATTGAGGGTCTAATAACTTAACCGAAAGGATATAACTGATTTTGTCCCAAACATCTTCAGGAGATAACTTCACACCACGAGGAATCAAATTACGGAACTCACAAAATTCGCGCATGGCTTCGGTTAAGCCGGTACGTAAGCCATTAACGTGTGTGCCGCCTTGAGACGTTGGAATTAAGTTAACGTAACTTTCAGTAATTGATTTTGGATCTTCAGGTACCCATACAAGCGCCCAATCAACAGACTCTGAATTACCTGACATTTCACCAATAAAAGGGGGAGTAGGAATCGACTCTGTTTTTTTGCCCAGCTCATCCATTAAATAAGCTTGTAGCCCTTCTTCAAAATACCAGCTTTCAGAATTCTTTTTCGTTTTCTCATCAATAAAACTCACATGCAAGCCAGTACATAAAACCGCTTTTGCACGTAGAACATGTTTTAAATCATTAACTGAGAATTTTTCTGAATCAAAAAACTTTTTATCTGGCCAAAAGCGAATACGTGTACCCACTTCACCTTTTTTAACTTTGCCTAAAACTTTAAGTTTTGATTTTCGTTTGCCACTTGCGAACGACATGTAATATTCTTGATTGTCACGTTTAATCCACACTTCTACTTTTGTAGAGAGTGCGTTTACAACTGAAATACCTACGCCGTGTAAACCACCGGAGAATTCGTAGTTTTTATTTGAAAACTTACCGCCCGCATGCAGTTTAGTCATAATAACTTCGACACCGGGGAGTTTTTGCTGTGGATGAATATCCACTGGCATACCACGACCATCATCGGTCACTTCTACCGAACCATCTTTATACAGCGTAACCGCTAGCGTTGTTGCAAAACCCGCTATGGCTTCATCGACACTGTTATCAATAACTTCTTGAGCAAGGTGATTAGGGCGCTCCGTCTCCGTGTACATTCCGGGACGTTTACGGACAGGTTCTAGGCCTGTTAATACTTCAATGGCATCAGAATTATAAGAACTGGACATATTTTAATCAGTTATTTTCTTTTATTTAAGGGTGACAGAATCAAATTATGGCTGATTGTACCCGAAAGATATCGGGCGGCGTCAAGTGTTAAATCGACAGCTTGCCATTAAAACCAGTAAATCTTGCTAAATATACGAGTACCAGCCTGATTATTTGGGGGTTAAACTTTATTAAAAAACAATACCTAAGCGATTGCCAACTTCTTCATAAGCCTCGATAACACCACCCAATCCCTGTCTGAAACGATCTTTATCGAGCTTTTTGCGTGTTTCCATGTCCCATAAACGACAACCATCAGGACTAAACTCGTCACCGAGCAGTAACTCACCTTTAAAACAACCAAACTCCAGTTTGTAGTCCACCAGCAACATACCGGCATCGGCAAAGAGTTTTTTCAGAACATCATTCACCTGAAAAGTCAGTGTTTTCATTTGTTCAATGTCTTCATCCGTGGCCCAGCCAAAAGAACGAATGTGATACTCGTTTATCATCGGATCATGTAAAGCGTCATTTTTCAGGAAAAATTCAAACGTTGGTGGATTTAAATCCAGACCTTCTTCAACCCCCAGGCGTTTGCATAAACTACCGGCGCTTAAATTTCGCACAACACATTCAATCGGTAACATGTCCAGTTTCTTAACCAGGGTTTCTTCGTCAGAAAGTAATTTAACGTGATGTGTTTTAATCCCGGCTTGCTCAAGCTTTTCCATAATAAAAGCAGTAAACTTATTATTCACCATGCCTTTACGATCAAGCTGTTCAATACGTTCGCCATCAAATGCAGAAGTATCATTTCTAAAATGAATAATCAGGTAATCATCATCATCCGTATAATAAACGGACTTCGCTTTGCCTTTACAGAGTTCTGCTTTTTTTTCCATAATGAATCTTTATTTAACCTTACTTAATAATATATACAATTCTAAACGGTTAGCGAGAAGCTAGAGAACAAGGCATAGTTTAGCGAAAAGGCGGAGTGTACGATGAGTACATGAGCACTTTGAGCTAAGCTATAACGCCGTAATCTAGCTTCTCGCTAAGCGTGCCTCAGTACACGCCAGTCTAGGCCTTCATCTTGCGACGCCACATCAATCCATGAAGCATCCATATCAAGTGCTTCACTCATTTTGTCACGCGCCAGTGCCACGGTATTATTTTTATCACTAATATGTGAAGCAACTAAATATTGTAACTTTGAAATATCAATAGCACTTAATAAATCTTTTGCCTGGCCATTATTTAAATGACCGAAATCTCCACCTACCCGGTGTTTTAATGAGCTTGGATAAGAACCATTGGCCAGCATGTCCTCATCGTGATTAGCCTCCAGAATAAAAGCATCACAAGCAGAATATTGCTGTTCAATGTAAGGAGTAATGGATCCCGTATCAGTTAATATGCCAATACGCCAGTCACCATCACTGAAAATAAACTGGCAGGGTTCTTTGGCATCATGAGGTACTGGAACGGGCTGAATCTGAATTGAGTCAATTTCAAAGACCTGATGAATATCAATACAATTCCAGTGTTCTAATTCTTCCAGCTTTGCGGCTTTCGCCGTACCCCGACTGGACCAAACCGGGATGTCGTATTTTTTTGCTAAACTTGCCACACCACGAACATGATCCCCGTGTTCATGCGTTACCAATATTGCCGTTATCTGCTGCATTTCACGCGAGAGGCGTTGCAATCGACGCTCTGTTTCGCGCATAGAAAATCCACAATCAATTAATATTGCCGAGCCATCCGCCTCTATTAACGTGCTGTTGCCTCGACTACCACTGCCAAGTGATGCAAATTGCAAGTTATATGTTCCTCGTTTTTAATTCAAATAAGACTTTAAATCTTTTAATAATTGCTCAACAAAACGTTCATCTGCTTTTGCACCCGTTGCTTCGTAAATACTAATAATAGTATTTCCTTTTTCATCGCTCACACTCAGTAAATAACGCTCTTTAAGTTTAACGTTCTCACTTGAAAATAAATTTGCCAGCCAGCCTTTCTCTTCTTTTATTTTATCGCGGAAATCATCCGTGATGCGTAAATAATATAAACCTCCCGAACGATCACGATCTTCAACGAGTAAACCAATTCGATCTAATGCAATGCCAACTCGACGCCAGGTACGCGCAAAACCTTCGCCAACCTGTAACATTTTAGTTTCATCTTTTTCAAAAATACGGGTACGATCTTTTGCTTCAATTCTACTAACTAAATTAAGTGCTTCTGCTTTACCTACATCGCGAAAAATTAAAAAACGCTGGTACATTTCAGCTTCTAATTCCGGATCAGATTTCCTCGTTTGCCATATAGTTTCAACCGCCTCTAAATTCGTATCTTCGGAAGCAACTTCTTCAAGTCCCTGATGTGTAATAAATAACAAAGTAACATTTGGATTATCCGTTTTTTCCAGACGAGCACGGTATTTATCCATTAAACCAGAGGAGTAAAGCGACTTAAACAATTTTGCTACCCAACTTGTAGGGGTATCTATTCTGTTTTCCAGCCAGTTGGTATCCATCACACCTAATTTTTTATCTTCGCGTTTAAGTTTAAAACCGACCTGAGTAAAAAACGCTCTGAGTTGCGGCCATAACTTTTCAGCCGTTGTATTTATTTCTAACCATTGATTAATACCATCACGAATGACCTTGATACCCGGAGGATTTGCTCCTGCTACTTTATCACCCTTATACTCTGTATTTGTATAAGCTGAATAAGTTGAACCGCCTGCCGCAATATTAGGTAAAGCAAGGCTATCGCTTGTATCAGGTGAAGAAAGATCCGGCGGAACGTCCAGCTTAAAAGACTTTTTATCTTCTTTCTCCGGACTGTAAACACCTTTCCATTCAGGAGTACTTGAACAAGCTATTAAATTCATTAATAACGTAACAACTAAAACAACGCGTAACATATAATTTCTCACTTAGAATTTAAACTAACAGCTTTGCCTGGCGCATCGCCTGGCGAAGAGTTTCATGGTACTGCTCAGAAAATACGGTCATGGGCAAACGGATTCCGTCAGGAATAAGTCCCATTTCAAATAAAGCCCATTTTACAGGTATTGGATTCGCTTCAAGAAAAAGGTTCTCATGCAAACCCATTAAATTTTCATTTATTGCGGCCGCTTTTTCAGACTCACCCGCTAATGCTGCGGTACACATTTCATGCATTTCAGCCGGAGCAAGGTTTGCGGTAACCGAAATATCCCCTTTTGCACCCAATAATATAGCTTCCATCGCGGTAGCATCATCACCGCTATAAACGTCAAAATCGCTTCCACAACGTGAAATAATATCCGTAATACGTGAAACATCACCTGTTGCTTCTTTAATGCCGACAATATTAGGAATTTCAGCCAATCGTTCAACCGTTTCAGGAAGCATATCCACTGCGGTACGCCCCGGAACATTATAAAGGATTTGCGGAATATCGACGGCTTCAGCCACGGCTTTATAATGTAAATAAAGCCCTTTCTGGGTTGGTTTATTGTAATACGGCGTTACCAGCAAACAGGCATCTGCCCCAGCGTCTTTTGCACAAGTCGTTAACATAATGGCTTCTGTGGTTGAATTCGCCCCGGTACCGGCGATTACAGGTACACGTCCGGCCGCCAGCTCAACGATGCGTTTCACCAAGGTACAGTGCTCATGCTCATCTAAGGTGGCCGATTCACCTGTCGTGCCTACTGCAACAATCGCGTCAGTGCCATTTTTCACATGAAATTCAATGAGTTGCGCCAAAGCGCCATCATCTACACTGCCATCCGATTGCATCGGTGTAACCAAAGCAACCATACTTCCTTGAAACATGTCGTTCCCCGTAAATTTCGGAAAAAAAGAAACGCAAATGGTACTTGTCACAAGCTGGGTAGACAAGTTTCCTGACTAAAATAGATGCTTTTTATAGCGAATACTTTGTTCGGACAATAATTTCACTTAGAAGGGCATAAATAGCGCCATTTCGACAGTGAATCCCGTTCGGAGTATGTTACTTGCTCAAAATACAAAACAAACGGAAACTAATATGAGTGAGCAGGAAGATATCGGCACCAGAGAAATACGCATCAACCCCATTGTTCCCACCGAATCGGTGCTTATAGCTACTGCGCGCTCCATGCGCCCTCAGAAAGCCGAAGATGCCGCTCCCCGCGATACCCGAAAACATGTTGAGCGCTGCCCTTTTTGCCGCGGTAACGAAGACAAAACCCCGCCTGAAATTACTCGTGTACCTGAAAATGGCGACTGGGCTATTCGAATAGTTGAAAACCTGTACCCCGTTTTAGGTGATGATCGACAAAGCCCCAATATGATATTTGGCTTACAGCAAGCGATTAATGGTTATGGCCGCCATGAGGTTATTGTGGATCACTCTCAACATGGCATCGCCATCCATGAAATGAGTCAGGCACACCTGTCTATGTTATTTCAAACATACCAGAGTCGTATGAAAGAACTTTATAATGCGGATAAACGCTTAAAATATGTTCTGATATTCAAAAACTTCGGCCCTGCGGCCGGTGCCAGTATGGCGCATACCCATAGTCAGATTATTGCCACGCCGGTTATTCCACAAAATGTGCAAGATGAAGTGGAGCACAGCAAAAACTATTACGAAAAAAATCACCACTGCATTTTCTGTACCTTAGTCGATGAAGCCCTGACTTATGAAGCGACCATATATGATCGAGACTCAGGAAAAATCGTCAGGAAAATTGATGTCGGGCAATATGTCATTGAACGCGGCGAACATTTTATTGCGATTAAACCTTTTGCCAGCCGCTATGAATGGGAAATTCATATATTGCCCCTGGTGCATAAAAGTGATTTTATTAAAGCCACACCAGAAGAGTTAGATGATTTTGCCCGAGTTTTAAAACGCACCATGCAAAGACTTGATTCTGTTATTGGAGGCGCGCAATATAACTACTTCTTACATACTATTCCACTGGACGCACAGTATGATGATTGCCAAAACAGTTATCACTGGCACCTGGAAATATGCCCTCGTACCAGTATTCCCTCTGGTTTTGAACTGGGTTCTGGTTTATTTGTGAATACGGTTAGCCCTGAAGATGCTGCTATTCAGTTAAGTAACGTGGTGCTCGATGAAGAGTGATAACTCGACTATAGTAATTAGCTTTAAAACACATAACCACGGAGGACACGGAGGTTCACAGAGTTTATATTTATTTTTCCCCCTGTGTACCTTTGTGCCCTCTGTGGTTAACAAATATTAAATTTAAGGTAAACAAATGTCTGTTGAAGTTGGTAAAAAAATTCCTGCATTTAAGCTCCCCGCCACCGGGGAACAAACTATTTCTCTAGCGAGTTTAAAAGGACAAAATATTGTTTTGTATTTTTACCCTAAAGACAATACACCAGGCTGTACTACTGAAGGTCAGGATTTTCGTGACAGTATTGCCAAATTCAAAAGACAAAACTGCATTATTTTAGGCGTATCTCGTGATACAGTCCGCACTCACGAAAACTTTAAAACTAAACAAAAATTCCCTTTTGATTTACTATCCGATACAGAAGAAGAATTATGTGGCTTGTTTGATGTCATGAAATTGAAAAACATGTATGGTAAAAAACTTCTCGGTATTGAACGCAGTACATTTTTAATTAATGATAAGGGTGTACTTAAACAGGAATGGCGTAAAGTAAAAGTTGCTGACCATGTTGATGACGTGTTAGACGCAGTAAAAAAACTTAATAAGGAAAAGTAAAAATAATTATGGAACAACGTTTATTTGTATTGGATTCCAATGTCTTAATGCATGACCCTACTGCATTATTTCGTTTTCAGGAGCACGATCTTTTTTTACCTATGATGGTATTGGAAGAGCTGGATAATAATAAAAAAGGTCGTTCTGAAGTCGCACGTAATGCAAGACAAACCAGTCGGTTTATTGAAGAGCTGGTAGCTGATGCAACACAAAAACAAATTGAAGCAGGAATCACGCTAAACTCTGTATTAAATACAGATGAAAATAATCTTTCAAGCGGAAAATTATTTTTTCAAACTCGCTCTTATAAAGCAACCTTACCGGACTACCTTCCAGGAAATTTACCTGACAATAATATTCTCGCTACGACCCTTGCCTTATCTGAAAAATTTACAAAGCACGAGATAACACTAGTTACAAAAGATATCAACCTGCGGATTAAAGCCGCTTCACTTGGTATAAAAGTAGAGGATTATCATAATGATCGTGTTCTGGAAGATGTTGATCTTTTATATACAGGAACCATCAAACTCAATGAAGATTTCTGGGACCAACACGCCAGAGAAATGGATTCATGGCTTGAAGAAGGCCGCACTTTTTATAAATTACATGGTCCGGAAGTACAGAACTGGCACCCTAATGCTTTTATTAGTAGTCAGGATGAAGAACAACCTTTTGACGCCCTGGTCCGAAATATAGATGGTGATACTGCGATTATTGAAACCACCAAAGATTTCCAAAGCAGTTCACACTCTGTATGGGGCATCAACGCACGTAACCAGGAGCAAAGTTATGCACTTAACCTGCTCATGGATCCGGAAATTGACTTTGTTAGTCTTATTGGTATGGCGGGTACAGGTAAAACATTATTAACGCTTGCTGCCGGTTTAGAACAAACACTGGAACAAAAACTCTACTCTGAAATTATTATGACCCGGGTTACTATTCCCGTTGGTGAAGACATTGGTTTTTTACCTGGCACCGAAGAAGAAAAAATGACGCCATGGATGGGTGCGTTAATGGATAATCTTGAAGTGCTAAACAAAACAGATGACGCTGCATCTGATTCAAGCTTTTCCAGTGAATGGGGTCAGGCGGTAACCAATGACTTAATCTCAAACCGGATAAAAATCCGTTCTATAAACTTTATGCGCGGTCGTACTTTTTTAAACCGTTATATCATTATTGATGAAGCGCAAAACCTCACTTCTCATCAACTTAAAACATTAATCACCCGCAGTGGGCCGGGAACCAAAATTGTTTGTTTAGGCAATATTGCGCAAATCGATACACCCTATTTAACCGAAACAACTTCGGGCTTAACCTATGTGATTG
>JAUWUS010000016.1 GCA_030617815.1 Gammaproteobacteria bacterium | reverse complement strand
TAAAAAATACCCAGATATTGATCATTTACTGCTTTCCGGCCTGGCTGAGTGGGAGTCTGTAACAGCACAATCTATTGCAGATAAAATCGGCACTCATATAAATTTTAAAATATTGAACGCTGGCCCCGATGACTTCTCTCTCGTCTGCCATGCAAATGCTATTGTTATTAATGATACTGGTTTACGCCATCTGGCTATTGCAGCGGGTACACCCACTGTCTGTATGTTCCCTGTTTCAGCCAATGTGTTTGGCTATTCACCCTTATTCGGAAACCATAAATCCGTTGCTGCGGATGAATCTGGCCCTGCTCCTGTATCTAAAGTTGCACAGGCCATCGGTGAAATTATAAATTCTCCAAAAAAACTCCAAATATAATATCTTTAATGTAAAATAGCGGATTAATCATTAAAATCGGGATTTCATAAATGAAAATTGTTGTTATTGGCACAGGCTATGTAGGCCTTGTTACCGGCACCTGTTTTGCTGAACGCGGAAACCAAGTAACCTGCGTTGACATTGACGAAAATAAAATCAAAAATCTGCATAAAGGCATTCTCCCCATTTATGAACCCGGACTGGATGAGTTGGTCAAAACGAACGTTGAAGAAGAACGTTTATCTTTCACCACCTCTTTAGCTGAGGTCATAGACGGCGCTGAGCTTATTTTTATTGCCGTAGGCACACCACCCGGTGAAGACGGTTCAGCCGATCTCCAATATGTTCTGGGCGTTGCCAGCGATATTGGTAAACACCTTACCGGCTATGCTGTCATTGTCGACAAATCAACCGTTCCGGTTGGCACCGCTGATAAAGTAACAGCACAAATTCAAACTGAACTTGATAAAAGAAAACTTGATATCACTTTTGATGTTGCCAGTAATCCCGAATTTCTCAAAGAAGGTGCCGCAATCGAAGATTTTATGCGCCCTGATCGTGTTGTTATTGGCACTAAAACCGATAAAGCAGCTGAATTAATGCATGACTTATACAAACCGTTTGTCCGTAATCATCAACACATCATAATTATGGGTATTCGCGATGCAGAAATGACAAAATACGCAGCCAATTCAATGCTTGCCACCAAAATCTCCTTCATGAATGAAATTGCCAACCTCTGCGACATATTGGGTGTTGATGTTGAAAACGTACGTCAGGGTATAGGCTCAGATAACCGAATCGGCTTTTCTTTTATTTATCCCGGTTGTGGTTACGGTGGTTCCTGTTTCCCCAAAGATGTACAAGCGTTAATACGTGCTGCTAATTCAGTCGATTACGATGCCGTCATTTTAAAAGCAGTAGAGCAACGAAATAATCTGCAAAAATATCGTTTATTTGAAAAAATAGTTGATCGATATGGTAAAGATCTCAGCGGTATGACTTTTGCGTTATGGGGTTTAGCATTCAAACCGGGCACAGATGATATGCGAGAAGCACCGTCTAAAGTCATATTACATGAGCTGATCGCAGCTGGCGCTAAAGTGGTTGCCTACGATCCAGTGGCCAGCAAAATAGCACAGCAAGAGTTGCCCAAAGAATGGTTTAATCATGGCCATTTAAAACTCGTGGAGCACCAGTACGATGTACTACCTGATGTTGATGCGCTTGTTTTAGTGACGGAGTGGAAACCGTTTAACAACCCGGACTTTGAAAAAATGAAAGGATTAATGAAATCTCATGTTATTTTTGATGGCCGTAATCAATACGAACCCAAACTCATGCATAAACTGGGATTTAGTTACTTAACAATTGGACGGGATGCAGCAAATGGATAATTATCATCGTAAACGTATTCTTATAACAGGTGGTGCAGGATTTTTAGGTTCTCACCTATGTGAGCGATTATTAAATGAAGGCAATGAAATATTTTGTCTGGATAATTTTTTTACCGGGACAAAAGAAAACGTTGCTCATTTAATCGACAATCCCTATTTTGAAATAATTCGTCATGATGTAGAATTTCCTCTTCATCTGGAAGTTGATGAAATTTATAATCTGGCATGCCCCGCTTCACCGCCACATTACCAACACAATCCAATTCATACTAATAAGACCAGCGTATTGGGTGCCATCAATATGCTAGGACTGGCAAAACGCCAAAATGCAAAAATTATGCAAGCTTCAACCAGTGAAGTTTATGGTGATCCCCACGTTCATCCACAAACTGAAGATTACTGGGGTAATGTAAATCCGATTGGTATTCGTTCTTGTTACGACGAAGGTAAACGTTGCGCTGAAACATTATTTTTTGATTACTATCGCCAACACAACTTAAAAATTAAAGTTGCCCGAATATTTAACACCTATGGGCCTAACATGCATCCCAATGATGGCCGTGTGGTTTCCAACTTTATTATTCAGGCGTTAAAAGGCGAAGACATTACTATTTATGGAGATGGCTCGCAAAGTCGCTCATTTTGTTATGTTGATGAACTGATTGATGGATTTATTCGTCTTATGGCATCGGATGATTTTACTGGCCCGGTTAATTTAGGCAATCCAGTTGAATTCACAATTAAAGAACTCGCAGAAAAAATTATTGAGATGACAAATTCAACATCCAAGCTGAGTTTAAACCCGTTACCTCAGGACGATCCAAAACAACGCCAACCCGATATAACCCTGGCTAAAAAAGAACTAGATTGGGAGCCAAAAATTAAGCTTGAAGAAGGCTTAAAGAAAACCATTGCTTATTTCGACGGCTTGATTAAAGAAGGGCGAGCTTAATTTCCTGCTTTAATTTAAGCTGTTTCAAAATGCTCTAATAATTTTGCGAAATGCGCTTCTTCCGAGAAGCGTTTATCCGCATCTTCTTTCCCTGCTTTTGCAAGTTGAGCACAAAAACTTCTGTCTTCAACAAGCTTTAATAGTTGCGCAGTTAAATCAATAACATTTTCCGGCTCAAACAATAAACCTGTTTTTTCATGCTCAATTATTTCAGGTACACCTCCACAATCTGAACCAATCACCGCAACACCTGCTCGCATTGCCTCAGGTAATACCAAACCAAACGTTTCACATTTAGTTGCTAAAATAACAGCATCAAAACAAGGCATAATACTGGTTGGATCATTATGAAAACCCAGATAAAAAACATTATTTTGCAAATCGTTTTCCTTGATATCCATTTCAAGCTGCCTGAAATAAGCCTTATCCATAACGTGCCCAATTATCGCAAGCTGAATCTTTTGACCTTGCTTTATTAAACGCTTAACCGCATCAACAAGAAGGTGTTGCCCCTTCCCTTCTTCAACCCGACCAAATATAGCAAGTTTAAATATATCTTCATGCAAACCTGCGTCACTAAGAAAATTTTGATCAACCTCACTACTTGCAGCAGGCACGCCATAATATAGCAAATGGATATTCTCTTTCTTAATAGGAAGAAATTTTACTGCATCGTTGTATAATGCTTTTGTAATGACTAAGTATACATCTACGTTTCTATACAAGAAACGATGATACAAATCATTCTTCATACGTGTTAGTGACATTTGCCTTGTATAAACCAATTTGACTTTACGATGAGAGATTGTTTTTGCCAGGACGCTCAAAAAAAGATCATTACCCCAATGAATATGCAAAACATCAATCTTATTCGTATCAATATACTTAGCTAATTTTATTGCTGAAATTAAAGGGAAGTGGTGAAAAACTGAAGAAAGATTATCACTTTGCATATTATTATCGGATAACTTAGCCGATAAAAATGAATTTTTTTTAGTTAGTACGTTAAATTTATGGCTACCACTATTCAAAAACTTTGCAACTTTAAGGACATATAATTCAAGTCCGCCAAAACCTTTTGACATACATACTTCAAGAATATTCATTATTTCACCAAAAAGAGACTTTTTAATTTGATATTGTAACAAAAGAAAGAATAAAATAACCTACTAATATTAATCATTCATACAAATGATAATTATTAAGTATAATATTATCTCTAAATAAATGTACTCAGGGCTATTTACTCAATATGTTAACTAATTCAAAGTCAGAAAATAGTCACCGAACTGTATCTAACACCGCCATAATCTGCTTATCACCATATTATGGCGGTATGGAAATGGACGCATTTCGCATAGCAAAATTACTTTGTAAAAATACAAATATAACGTTAATCGTAAAAAAAAATTCCCTATTAGAAAAACAGTATAAAACTAAAGCTAAAAATCTTAATATTCAAGTAGAATCGATTGATTTTTTTAAAACTGTTAGTTTATCTATAATTTTCAGGGTAAGAAAAATAATAAATAAAAATAATATAAAAAATGTCATTTATTTTGGTGCCTCAGAATTAAAATCTCTTTATTTTTCTTTTCTTGGATTGAAAATAAATTTACTCATTAGGCACGGAACAACCAAAACGAGGTCTAAAAAAGACTTCTTACATCGATTAATATATAGCAAGGTTAATTTTCATATCGCAATATGTGAACATTTAGCGAAAAATGTAAAAAAAATTATTCCCTTTGGTAAAAATACACAGTTAAATATTATTTATTCATCACTTCGAAATATGCCAAGCGGCATTCAAAACCCTCAAGTCTGTAAGGATCGTCCAATCTCATTACTTCACCTCGCAAGAATAACAGATGGCAAGGGTCAGATTGATGCGATTGAAGCTTGTCATGTTTTATATGAAATGAAAAAAAAATTCACGCTTCGCCTGGTTGGTGACGTTAATCCGGATTATGAAGAAGAATTCTTTACTTTCCTGAATAAAATTCCATATAAAGAGTCAATTATACTCGAAGGATTTTCATCTGATGTTGCCCGGTTTTACAGAAATTCCGATATATTTATTTTTCCCAGCAAAGGGGAAGGCTTAAGTAATTCATTTATTGAAGCGCTGAGTTATGGCCTAGCCTGCATTTCCTATAAAAACACATCATTTCCAGAATTAAGTGATCTGGGTTTCGATTTTTTTATGGCAGAAGATCAAGATATTGATTCATTAAAGAGCACCATACTATCAACAGTTAACTATATTGAATCAAACCCTGTTCCAATAATTAAAAACATAACTCTTTCGAAAAAATTGTTTTATGAAGAAAGAGAGCTGCACGACTTTATAAACATACTTATGTAATGTCATATTTTTCAAGAATATAAATATAATCCCGAGATAAAATTTCCGGGTTAATTATTTTTGACAACCAAGGTGCCTTTTTTGGATCTACAATGTAATTTTTTAGCTTACAATTTGCTCTTCTTGCTATCTCAAGCATCATCGTTGGTGTAATCCATGATATATGCTCAAGATTCACAAACGGCTTCCCTCTTAAACATTTTTTAATACTACCCGTATAATATGGGTTTGGTGTTTTTATAAGGATCTTACCGTTATTATTTAAATGCCTTACTCCAAATTCAACTAATTTAATCGTATCTGATACATGCTCGATGACATCGCCCAGTACAACAACATCAAATTTTTCGCCAATATATTCATTTGATGTAGCATCGCAAACTCTGATGTCAAAACCTTTCTTATTCAAAATCACTGCATACTCTTCAAGAATATCAACACCTACCACCTTACTTGCATGTTCTATAAGTTTCCTATGTTTCCAATGAGGTAATTCAGCATATTCTAAATTATGCTCAATTGCTCCAATATCCAGAACTGTTTTATTTTCAACCTCTCGGTAAAGCCAATCAGAATACTCTTTACGCCTGACAATTCTGATTTTTTTTAAATAATCGTGTACTTTACTTACTGCCTCTGAATTATTTGGGTCAGTACTTAATTTTGTCCAATCAATCACAATAGATATTCCCATACAAATAAATTAAACTTCTAACTACAATTATAGAATTCGAATATTTTCCAACTAATTTCAAGCTGCAATATAACAAAATTTATTACAATGATCTCAAATATAAAAAAAATATTAATTATCAGAAATGACAAACTAGGTGACTTTATATTAAGTTTTCCCGTTTTTGTCCTAATTAAACAATCTTTGCCTGATTGCGAATTACATGTTTTAGTCCCAAATTATACTCATGAACTCGCCAAAAATTATAGCTGGATTGACAGCGTTATAATTGATTCTGATGCCACATCCACTTTTACTGAGCAATTAAAAGTATTAAGGACTATCAGAGAGGAAAAATATGACGCCATTATCACTCTGTTCTCAACAACTCGAATTGGCATTTTCTCCTTTTTCTCCGGATGCAAATACCGATTAGCCCCCGCAACAAAAATAGCACAAATATTTTACAACCATAAACTAACTCAGCGGCGCTCCAAATCTTTAAAACCAGAATATGAATATAATCTCGATTTAGCCATAAAATATCTATCCGACATTGGTATATCAGCTAAAAACATCCCAAAAGCACCTTTTTTACAATTTCAGGATGACGAAATAAGTAAAATACGTGCAGATTTTTATGAAAAGAATAACCTGGATATCAATAGTAAACTTATTTTTATTCATCCGGGTACTGGTGGCTCTGCAACAAATCTGGATCTTGAGCAATATGCTAATTTAGCAAAAAACTTAAAAATTGATAACAATTATGTATTTGTCATTACTGCTGGTCCTGACGAAATAAAGTATGCGAATAAACTTTCTACATTATTAGAAAATATACCCCATATTGTTTATCCGTCATCAAAAGGCTTGCTTAATTTTGCAAAAATTATACAACTTTGTGATCTTTTTATTAGCGGTTCAACAGGTCCATTGCATATCGCAGGAGCTTTAAACAAACTAACAGCCGCTTTTTATCAACGTCGCCGTTCTGCAACCCCGTTGAGATGGCAAACTTTAAACACCGAAGAACGCAGACTGGCCTTTACTCCTCCTGAAAACGAGGGAGAATCAGACATGCAGAAAGTCGATATTGCTGCTGCAGCAAACGCCATTAATATAAAATTTCTTAAAAATTAATATTTATTTGCTCTAATCGAGTTCTTTCCAGCGTTTAAATAATACTTTGTTATATTTTACAAACGCATGCATTCCGGATAATACAGAAACAACTAACCCCGCATATCCATCCATAAAACCTTTTTTAAATACATAAAGCTTTAAAAACGTCCATAACCCATGCGTCCATGGACTGATAATAGAGACCTTTTTATTTTTCTTAATGATTTCATTTGCACCAATTTCAGTAAAAGAATCTAAAGTCTGGATGTGTTCTGAAATACTATTAAAGGAATAATGCTGCATATCTCCATCTAACGTAACAATATTATTACCTGCAACCTCCACTCGGTCATGTGGATTAGTTCCACCCCATTTTGCTGTTTTTCGGTTAAACAACCGTACTTTTAAATCAGGATACCAACAATGGTTAAGCCAGCGATATACATAAAAAGTACGTCTTGCAACCCGGTAGGCATCTGCATTTTCTAAATTATTTTTAATTTTTAGAATTGATTTTTTAAGCTCATCAGTTAATCTTTCATCACAATCCAGGCTTAATATCCAGTCATTACCTGCTTTCTCAACTGCAAGATTTTTTTGTTCGACATGTCCAAGAAATTTTTGATCATATATTTTATCGGTATATTTTTTTATTATCTCTTTTGTTTTGTCTGTACTTAGAGAATCAACAACAATAATCTCATCTACAACACCTTCAAGACTTTTCAAACAATCTTCAATCTTTTGCTCTTCATTATAAGAAATAATACACGCTGAAATTTTTGCCATAATTTTTTCTTCTTATTTAATGCTTTCTTTGACGTCACCAAGGACTTGCTCAACAGTGATATTTTTCAAACAATTTGTATGTCCTAATGGACAAATTCTTTTGAAACAAGGACTGCATTCCAGACCAAGATACTGTATTTTCACCTTATTAGTAAGGGGCGGCGTATAATCCGGAGTTGATGAGCCATATATTGCAACCAGAGGAACATTAACTGCAGCAGCAATATGCATGAGCCCTGAATCATTACTTACCGCACTCTTACATATGGACAATAAATCAATGCTGTCTTCCAGTCGTGTTTTTCCACAAAGATTAACTGCAATATTTCCTTTAACAATCTTAGCAGCTACCGCGTAATCTTTTTCTGAACCGAAAATCCAGACCTGTAATCCCTGCTCACATAGTTTATTAGCAAGCTGTCTATAATACTCAATCGGCCAGCGTTTGGCTTCACCGTATTCAGCACCGGGTAGCAATGCAATAACAGGTTTATCCAGATTAAGATCAAGTTCGGTCAACAATCGTTGTAAATTATTGTTATCCACCGTTAACGTTGGAAAAGGAATTGCTGGTGCCTGAGTTGAATTAGCATATAATCCATCATCTAATCCAAGTGCAACATAACGTTGAACGGTTTGTTTTAAAATATTTTTATCTAACGAGTGTATGTCGTTAAGCACACCGTAACGCATTTCACCACGATAACCCGTACGTTGTTTAGCTTTAGCAAAGTATGGCACTAATGCGGATTTGAAAGACCTGGGTGTAATAATGGCTTGATCATATTTTTTTACACGCAAAGATTTTCCTAGCTGGTAACGCCGAAGTAAACCAAATTCACCGTGGCTAACGGGCAGATTAATCGCCGCTCTCACTTCTGGCATACGCGCTAATATTGGATTTGACCAGGCCGGCGCCAAGACATCAATCTCAACAGGCTGTGGGCGTTGCTTTAACGTGATAAACAAACTCTGCGCCATCACCATATCCCCTACCCAGGCTGGACCTGCAATTAATATTTGCTGTACATCACTCACTATTAAGGGTTACCACAAATTTGATTAACTACTTTAACATTCTGTTTCAGGTGCTTGGGACTAATGGTTCCAACAATCATACTGCTAACTCCATCATGACTAAATACATATTTAAATGCTTCATCTACACCAGAGCCACCCGCTGATTTATCCGCGTGACCACTTTGCAAACCTTTTTTAATGATGACACCTTTATTTAATTCACAAGCGTGTTTAATCACAGGTAAATCATGATCATCATTTAAATTTAATGTCGCCATAACCACATCAGTATTTTCTACAATCCACATACCACCTTCAACTGTTTTAGTTGACATGCCATATGATTGAATCAATCCTTTTTGTTTAAGCCGATCCAATTCTTCCAGTGCACCTTCATTATTAATGATGTGCATATCATCACCATTGGAATGCACTAATACCATGTCTAAACTTTCACGTTTTAATCTTTTTAAACTTCTTTCAACACTCATGCGTGTATGTTCTGCTGAAAAATCAAAACTAGATTGACCATTTTCAAATATCTCACCCACTTTCGTCATAATGACCCAATCATTAGGATTACTCATTAACTGACCAAGGCGTTCTTCACTATTTCCATAAGCAGGTGCGGTATCAATAAAGTTAATACCCAGATCTTTCGCTAGAGTTAATAGATCACGCACTTCATTATCATCTGGAATAGTAAAACCACTTGGGTATTTAACTTCCTGGTCACGACCTAACTTAACTGTGCCTAAGCCAAGCACACTAACCTCAATACCGGTTGAACCCATTTGACGTTTTATTAAAGCCATTGTTTTTCTTCCTGCCAGGGTAAGTCTGCAAACGGAGCATGGCTAAACTCAGGCATCTCATTTGCACCATTTTTTTTCACATTTTGTTTTTCTAATAGTTTAAGAATATCATTGACCAGGTTAGGTGCTAAAGCCAGTTTAGTTGGCCATACGGTGATAACATCATCTTCTTCACAATAAAAAGAAGTCGCTGGACGTTTACCTTCTTTTTGTTTTGGTTCTGCACGATTTACATTTAATGTCGCCCAATGCATTGCAGAAAAATTTAACCAGGGCATTAACAACTGTAACTCTTTTTTTGCTTTGCTGATTTGCTCTTCTGCCGTTCTGTTAATACCTTCTTCTGCCAACTGCCCACCTAGATACCAGACAATGTTTCCTTGTTTGTCCTCATTACTGGTAATTGTTATGCGTGGATTAACATTTGCACCTAAACAATGCGCATACAACTTTTCAGGTAAACCACCTCGCACCATCACCATTTGCAATGGACGCAGTTGCATTTCAGGAACATCACGTCCCATTTGCTTTAATAAAGCAGAATTACCTTCACCCGCTGATAAAATAATTTTCTCGGCAACAATATTCCAAATATCACCATTAGCAGCTTCCACGCTAACAATTTTTTCTGAAAATTCAGTAACAGCTTTAATATGCATAATATTATTTATATTAGGTGTGGCAAGGGCATTTATGACACTGGCAGAATCTAAAACAGGTTCATCCAGTTGATAAACTTTACCTTTGAATCTTTTATTTTGAAAAATAACGGGACGATCATTTTTTTTCACTGCCTGCATACGCTCTCGCGTTATTCGACTGGCAAAAAAACCGGATAAACGGGATAACAAACCGGGCGTTGACCACATATATTGATGCTCAGATAAAATAATCGCTGACGAAAGATCAACTTCACCCTCGCCTTGTAAACAGTCGCGCCAGATTTGTGGCATAGCAAAAATAGATTCTGAAGATGCGGTTAACTTACCCGTTAACGCATATTTAGTGCCACCGTGAATAATGCCTTGAGAATAGCGCGTTTGACCTGCACCTAAAGATTTTGTTTCCAGTAAAAGTGTTTGATAACCTGCTTGCCGTAAACGCGCTAATAACCAGAGGCCTGCAATACCGCCGCCAAAAATAACAACATCAACATTAAGCTGCTTGATTTTATTATCAACCGAGTTAGATGTGGTCATCTATGTTTCTACTTTTTTATTTTCTTTTCAGTCTCACGAATGGTGCTAATAATACCAGTCGTTGATACCCCATCTATGTATGTCAGCACTTTTACTTCACCACCCGCTTCACGCACACAGTCACCACCAGGAATTTTATCCGGATCATTATCACCGCCCTTAACCAGAATATCGGGCATTAACTTACAAATTTGTCTTGTCGGTGTATCTTCATAAAAAGGCACTACCCAATCAACACATTGTAACGCCGCTAACATGCGCATGCGTTTTTCCATAGTATTTACTGGACGTTCAGGCCCTTTTAACCGTTTTACGGAGTCATCATCATTCACCGCAACAATCAGGCGATCACCTAACTCTCGTGCCTGCTCAAGATAAGCAACATGACCCGCATGTAAAATATCAAAACAACCATTGGTCATAACCACCGTTTCACCATGTTCTTTTGATTCGTTTACCATTTGCAGTAAAGCATCTTCTTCTACAACGCCGCGTTGAATTTGATGTTGTTTTCTTATCTCACGGCGCAATTCATCCATACTGACCGTCGCCGTACCTAATTTACTGACCACAACACCCGCAGCAAGATTAGACAAAGCGGTTGCATCCGCAACAGACTCTCCTGCTGCAAGTGCCGCCGCTAAAACAGAAATAACCGTATCACCCGCACCGGTAACATCAAAGACTTCCTTTGCCCGAGTAGGTAAATGAATGGCGGGCAAATCTTTTTGTAATAACGTCATACCCCGTTCACTACGAGTAATAAGCAGTGCTTGCAAATCAAGGCTCGTCATTAAGCCCTGACCTTTCTCAACAATATCTTCATCATTCTCACAACGGCCAACAACCCCTTCAAACTCATGCATGTTAGGTGTGATTAACGTTGCACCACGATACTTTTCAAAATCAGAACCTTTAGGATCAACTAAAACAATTTTACCGGCTTTACGTGCAAACTGAATAAATTCCTGAACCTGTCGTAATGTACCCTTACCATAGTCTGATAAAATGACGGCACCGACATTAGATAATTGTGATTGAAAACTTTTAAGTAAATTATCTGCTTTTTGTGTTTCAAAGCCATCTTCAAAATCTAATCGAATCAATTGTTGATGTCGACTTAATACGCGTAATTTAGTAATCGTTGCGGCACCGGTTAACTTATCAAAAAAACAATCAATACCAACCGGTGTTAATAATTTTTCAAGTGCTGCGCATTGTTCATCATCACCAGTAAAACCCAATAAGCTTGCTTTAGCACCTAACGCTGAAATATTTAAGGCCACATTACCTGCGCCACCGGCACGCTCTTCAGACTTGCCGACTAAAACAACAGGCACAGGGGCTTCTGGAGATATCCGTGAAGTATCACCATGCCAATAACGATCAAGCATTAAATCGCCAACAACTAAAACATTAGCAGCAGCAAGAGAGGGTAATTCTATTTTCATATTTTATATATTCATCACTGTATTGAGAATCACGGTAAAAAGTTACCATCACCCTGAAACCATATATCTCTCTCAGCTATAAAGGGTTTATCTTTCACGGCTTTATAAATTGCTGTCTTACCTAGCAACATACGTGGTGAAAGAACCAGCCCCATTAACTCTTTATTTCTTTTTTTCTGCTCTTTGCCTTTTTCTCGTAACAAATAATGTACAGCTGAAAATAACCAGATAAAGGGAATAACAGGAATCAGTAATAAAGACTCAAAGGCAGCATTATTACTTGTCACTTTTTTAACTGAGAAACCATTTTTTCGTAACGTGTAAATCAGTTGTAACGGGTTAATCGGATTAACATGCCCCATATTCAACCAGTATTCATTATACGGTCTTCTAAAATAATCAGTGCAACCTGTCAAAAAAAACCGTAACCGGGAACGTAAACTCAAAATATTGGGTGACGTTAATAACACCACACCATTTTCCGTCAGGTTTTTCGATATTTCACGAATAAAATGAAATGGATTTTCAATATGCTCGATCAACTCGATCGAAATAATAATGTCGAACTTTTTGTCCAGAACGAATTCCGCCTGAGCATCAAGAAAGTTACATTTAAAATCCAGATTCTGATCATTAATCTGATGCGGTTCAATATCACCCGCCTCAATATTATAATTAATATTTTTATTATCTAACTCGGATTTCAAATGCTTAATAAAAGCTCCTGCACCAGAACCTATTTCCAGAATATTCACTTGTTCCTTAGTTTGAAAATTTTCCTCAATGCTATTCAGTATTTCTGATAATGCAATTTCATTTACATTACGCGGCGATATTGAACCTTTCATTTAAACTCCAGTATTTACTAATCTTTTAATACGTAAACCGCGCCACAATACGGGCAGGCCGCTTCACCAGTTTCTTCTATCGGCAAATAAACCCGGGGATGAGAGTTCCATAATGACATACTCGGCATTGGGCAATGCAACGGTAAATCTTTATTGGTTACCTCATAACGTTTTACTGCATTTGACTCTAAAGGCTTTGTATTTGCATTCACTGTCTTACCCATTACTGATACCTCTTTGCAATATATTCAGGTTAGTTTTATTTATTTTTATCTAACCGAAAATAATTTATTTAATTGAAGTTAGCCAACCCATATGTTCTGCGACGCGACCATGCACTAAATCAAAATATTTTGATTGTAGTTTTTCTGTTATCGGGCCACGTGCACCCGTTCCGATAGTTCGACCATCCAGTTCACGAATAGGCGTTACTTCAGCGGCAGTTCCGGTAAAGAAGGCTTCATCAGCGACATACACTTCGTCACGCGTAATACGTTTTTCACGAACCTCGTAACCAAATTCATCGGCTAGCGTCATTATGGTTTCACGCGTAATACCTTCCAGTGCAGAGGTTAAATCTGGCGTATAAATAATACCCTTACGTACAATAAAAACATTTTCTCCACTTCCTTCCGCAACAAAGCCATCGACATCCAGTAACAGTGCTTCATCATAACCATCTCGTAACGCTTCTTGCAAAGCCATGGTTGAGTTCATGTAGTTACCATTCGCTTTGGCTTTGCACATCGTAATATTAACGTGGTGACGAGCATAAGAAGAGGTACGAATGCGAATGCCTTTTTCAATAGCTTCGGCACCGAGATATGCACCCCATTCCCAACCGGCAATCATAACGTGAACCTTAAGATTATCGGCACGCAAACCAATGCCTTCTGCGCCATAAAAACACATGGGTCTCAGGTAAGCCGAGTCCAGTTTATTTTCATGCACAATTTGTTTTTGTGCCGCATTCAATGTGTCTTTATCATAAGGAATATCCATTCCTAATATATGAGCAGAACGGAATAAACGATCAGTATGATCTTCTAAACGAAAAATCGCGGTACCTTGATCAGCGTGATAAGCACGTACACCCTCAAAAACACCCGTGCCATAATGCAGGGTATGCGTCAGCACATGCACCTTGGCTTCACGCCAGGGTACTAACTCACCGTCTAACCAAATAACACCATCGCGGTCAGCCATTGACATAAATCTATCTCCAATCTCTATTCATTTTCCAGCCAGTGCTGCCAAATTCGCTGCACAGCTGCTGATAATTCACTATATTCTTCAACATCAACCAGTCCGGGTTGTTCCTGAAGCGCCATTTTATGTAATCTTGCCCGAAAAGTCCGGTACGCATCACTCAGTACCTTAACATCCGCTTTAGCCATTAAACCCACTGCAGCCAAAGCCTCTAACAGATGAATATTATCGGTATATTCCAACAATTCAGGCTTTTCAAAAGCCCACGCCAGAACCCCGTATTGCACCATAAATTCGATATCAACGATACCTCCAGCCCCTTGTTTCAGATCAAACTGGCCTTTTTTCTCCTTAGAAAGCTCTTTTCGCATGCGAATTCGCATATCCAGCACTTCTTTTCGTAAATTTGCCTTATCCCGCTGCTGCGAAAGCACTTCTCGACGAATTAGCGCAAATTGTTCCGCAATTTGCGGATCTCCCGCCACCACTCGTGCCCGAACCAATGCCTGATGCTCCCATAACCAGGCTTTTTTTAACTGGTAATCCCGATATGACTTCAAATTCGTTACTAATAAACCCGAGGCCCCATCCGGCCGCAAGCGCATATCCGTTTCATACAAAACACCTGCCGCGGTAAGCGCCGTGAGCAAGTGAATAATGCGCTGACCTAATCGGGCAAAAAATACCGGCACAGCGATGGCTTTTTCACCTTTTTCTGCATCCCCCAGCGTCATCAGGTTGTTACTTTCACCACCGTGTAAAAAGACCATATCCAGATCTGAGCCATAACCCAGTTCATAACCCCCGAGCTTGCCATAACCAATAATGGCAAAGCCTTTATCACACAAACTGCCTTCACCCTGCTCAAGTTTACAAACAGGCCGACCGTGACGTGAAACCAGATGTCGCCATGCTTGTTCAAGAGCCTCATCCAGGATAACTTCTGCAATCCAGGACAAGTGGTCACTTACTTTCATTAATGGCAGGGCATCAGCAATATCTGCCGCTGCCACCCGCAGCACGTTCGATTGCTTAAAGTGACGTAATGCATCCATTCCCTGTTCAACATCATCCACATCAAGTTGAGCCAGACGCTGCCTCATCTCATTCTGCAACTCCATCTTTTCAGGCGGTTGATACAGACTGCGAGGATCCATTAACTCATCTAATAAAATAGGTGATTTTTGTAAATAACGCGCTATCCACGGGCTGGCTGAGCATAATTTAATGAGCTGTGATAAAACCATGGGACTTTCTAGCAATAACGCAAGATAAACACTACGCCGAGCAACATTCGTCAGCAACGATAAAATACGCTCAAAGGTAATATCAACATTATCAACCTGCTGCACTGCGCCCAGTAATAATGGCATAAGTCTGTCCAGACGAGTTTGCCCTTGCCGACTTAACGAGGCATATTGGCGACTCTTATGTAATGTTTTAAGTTGTTTTAAAGCCGCGGCACTATCACTAAAACCCTTTGCTGATAACAGATCCAGTGCATCTTGTTCATCCAGTTTGTTATACCAAAGCCCTTCAAGTTGTTGAATTTCAGATTGCTGTTCTGGATCGACTGGTGTCTTACTTTCTTCGGTTTCGTGGTTTTCAATTTGAGGCGCAACAAAAACCTGTTCAAAATGCGCTTCAACATTTTCGCGATGTTGATTCAATTCAGTTAAAAATGAGAACCAGTCTTCAAATCCCATTCCCAGCGCTAAGCGAGCCTGACCGTTTTCGTCGTCCGGTAAATTATGCGTTTGCCGATCCTGATATTCCTGAAGTCGATGTTCGGTATTGCGTAAAAAGATATACGCCTGTTTTAATTCATTCACTACATAATCAGGTAATAGATTTTTTTCGGCCAAAAGTTCTAACACAATAAGTACTCGACGTTCCTGTAAATCGGTATCACGTCCACCACGAATTAATTGAAAAACCTGCGCGATAAATTCAACTTCACGAATACCGCCAGCACCCAGCTTCACGTTATTCTTCATACCTTTGCGTTTAACTTCCTGCGTGATCATCGCCTTTAGTTCACGCAACGATTCATACGCGCCATAGTCAAGGTAACGTCGATAAACAAAGGGCTTTAACATAGCAAGCAAGCTTTCACCTTGCTCATAATCACCAGCAACAACACGCACTTTAACCATTGCATAACGTTCCCAACTACGCC
Source organism: Gammaproteobacteria bacterium (assembly GCA_030617815.1). Taxonomy (GTDB): domain Bacteria; phylum Pseudomonadota; class Gammaproteobacteria; order UBA6429; family Thiohalophilaceae; genus JAGLTQ01. Next base: position 17,330 of record JAUWUS010000016.1, on the reverse strand, counting down.
CATGCACAAGATAATAATTTTCAAAACCGTTAAAGCTGGTGACTAATGGCCCACCTTTACCAAAAGGACGCAAACGCATATCTACACGAAAAACAAAACCGTCCTCTGTTTGCTGATCTAAGGACTGAATAAGCTTTTTACCTAAGCGAGAAAAAAATTCTGAATTCGTTAACGGCTTCGGCCCATCTTTCACCTCACCCTCTTCGGGATAAGTAAAAATCAAATCAATGTCAGAAGAAACATTGAGCTCCCATGCCCCTAACTTTCCCATTCCCAAAACAACAAGTTGTTGAGGTTTACCTTCTTCATCAACAGGTGTTCCCCATTCTTCTTTTTGCCATTGATAAAGATTCGACAAAGCGGTGTCAATACATGCTTCTGCCATATACGAGAGATCACGAGTGGTTTCTGCTAACTCCGCCCAGCCCGCAATATCACGCCAGACGATGCGCAACATTTCACGCCGGCGAAACACACGTAATTGTTTACTCAAGTCCTCATCATCATTTTTCTTTAAATCACTAACAGTCGATTTTTTATAGTGGTCATCCGTATAGGAATTTAATAAATCACCACTAGCTAACTCTAAAAATAGTTCTGGAAAACGGGTACAAGTCTGCATAACAAAATCGGAGCAGGCCCAAACTTTAGGCAATACTTCAAGTACTTCACCGGGTAATGAAGAAACATCAACATCTGACTCGACAAAAGATTGCCACTGCTGTTCTGTAAACACTTGAAGGGATTCAGGTAATTGTTTCATATAATCTGCAATACTCATGTCTTTAGCATATCATTTAGAATTTTGTGGCGATAGAAAATAAAGTATAGAATTACTATTTGTAACCACTTTCACATTGTAAAAAAAATTATAATTAAATTAGACTGTAAGAGTTTAATGATCTAAGTTAGAGTGATTTAACATGTACTCAAAGCCATCAAAGCTATTATTTTTTTGTAGCTTTATTTTAATTTTCTTTCAACACATAGCTCATGCCGAGCAACGGCATGGTGGTATAGGCATTTATCTCGACCAGGATTTATTTGTCCCCTTCACCAACGAAGACCGTGACTACACGATGGGTATCGCTTTTGAGTTTTTCTGGGCAAAAGATAAAGGCCTCTACCCTCTTGATAATCTGGTTCGTCAAACGGCCGAGTTGATGGGAATGGAAAACTCTGATAAAAATATTATTTATAGTTTTATGCTTGGAATACTTGCCTACACACCCGATGATTTAGCGGATACACAACCCATCTACAATGATAGGCCTTACTCTTCCTTAATATATCTGAGTAACAAACGAGTTCGTGCAGATGATAAAAATGCACTTGCTGCAGAGGTGTTACTCGGAATTATAGGCACCAACCTTGGCAGGGATGTACAAACAGGATTGCACTCACTTTACCGAGACATAGCTGGTTCTGACGAACCTGTTGAGCCAAAAGGATGGTCTCACCAAATATCTGATGGTGGCGAGTTAACCGCACGCTTACGTTTATCAAGATCCCGATTACAGTTTTCCAATCCCGGTCTATGGGATATCGCAACAACAGTTGGATTCTCGTTAGGATTTCAAACTAATATAAGTGTCAGCGCTGCCGTTAGACTTGGAAATATTAAAAGTAAATTCTGGAGCCTCCCCTATGACCCGGTAAGCCGGGGTAATTTTTTACCTGATCCGCATAAGGGTGAATGGTATTTTTGGTCCTCTTTTCGTGCACATTTAGTTGGTTACGATGCTTTATTACAAGGCCAGTTCAGGCATAGTGACGTGAAATTTTCTTCAGATGAAATTGAACGTGTCGTCTATGATGGAGGATTAGGATTAACATTTGGATTTGAAAAATCACAACTTACAATATCGGCCAATACTAAATCATCCGATTTAAAACTTACATCCCGACGTCAAGTTTGGGGCAGTATTAATTACCTGTATTATTTTTAATTTTGATATATCTAAACCAGTCTCTTTTGTTCTTGTTAATTATTCCTCGTCCACGTCATCTGCATCAACTTGTCCGGAAATTTTTCGACGAATATGCGACCAGGAAATACCAACGGCTAATACTGCTGAAATTAGAACCAGAATAACCCAACTCATCGCAGTCACATTATTTAAACCCAGCCAACCCCAATCAATTAATAACCATATGATAGCTGCAAAGAATAATCCCGCCAGAATTAAACCAATCAATCCAAGTGAACGAAGTGTAGCTCGTAAATAAATGACCCAGCCAATAATCAAACTGATCCCGGCAATCCCTAATAAAGGACCAAAGTCAGAAAAACTATTTTGCAACCAATGTGAATATGAGTAACCGCCTGGATTATATGTGAGCATCACGAGGAGTAATGCAAACATGAATCTTAATAAAAAACCTTGCACGGTTATGGGTTTCATAATTTTTTCCTTCTACTTATTTAGGATGCACATTCACGATTAAATTAAAATTTATACGCGTAAAATCACCAGGACGCCCGCAACAAGCGCAAGCACACCCATAACCGTACTTTCATATTGAAAATTCAAACGGATCAAAGAACTCAATCCATGCAGCACAAACCACGCACCTAAAACATATGGCCAAATTTTCATTATTGTTATCCTCATATAATTTCTAACTAGTAATTAAGCATATCTTTTTTATACCCATAAAAAAACCCCACTGTTCCCAGCAGGGCTTTTTCACACTAATGGTAGTCATAAAGTGCCTAAGTTGAGATGGCTGCAAGGCAGATAGATGAACCGCAACGAAGCTTACAAACAGTAAGTGAGTAGCGGAAGCATCTATCGAACGCCGCAGACACTCAAGTTAGGTGCTTTAGGGCTGGCATTTACATCATGCCGCCCATTCCACCCATACCACCCATATCAGGCATCGCCGGAGCAGTAGCAGGATCAACAGGAAGATCTGCAACCATTGCTTCTGTTGTGATCATAAGACCCGCAACTGAACCTGCATTTTGTAATGCTGAACGCGCTACTTTAGTTGGATCCAGGATACCCATTTCGATCATGTCACCGTATTCAGCGTTGCTTGCGTTATAACCAAAGTTGCCTTTAGCTTCTGCAACTTTATTTACAACAACAGATGATTCATCACCTGCGTTAGCTACGATTTGACGCATTGGTTCTTCCAATGCACGACGCAGGATAGTGATACCAATATCTTGATCGTGGTTGTCACCTTTTAATTTAGCTAAAGCTGCTGCTGCACGAATCAATGCAACACCACCACCAGGTACAACACCTTCTTCAACCGCTGCGCGAGTTGCATGCAAAGCATCATCAACACGATCTTTCTTTTCTTTCATTTCAACTTCTGTTGCTGCGCCAACTTTAATGACAGCAACACCGCCTGCTAATTTAGCAACACGTTCCTGAAGTTTTTCTTTATCGTAGTCTGAAGACGTTTCTTCCATTTGAGTACGAATTTGAGTAACACGATCTTTGATTTCTTTTGCTGCACCAGCACCGTCAATCAAAGTCGTTTCTTCTTTAGTTACAACAACTTTCTTTGCTGAACCTAAATCTTCAACCGTTGCTTTTTCTAAAGTTAAACCTACTTCTTCAGAAATAACCGTACCACCCGTTAAGATAGCTAAATCTTGTAACATTGCTTTACGGCGATCACCAAAACCTGGTGCTTTAACAGCAGCAACTTTTACGATACCGCGCATGTTATTGATAACGAGTGTCGCTAATGCTTCACCATCAACATCTTCAGCGATAATCAATAAAGGTTTACCTGATTTTGCTACACCTTCAAGAATCGGTAACAACTCACGGATATTTGAAATTTTCTTGTCATATAACAAAATGAAAGGCGCTTCCATTTCTGCTGTCATATTTGCCTGGTTGTTTACGAAGTAAGGAGAAAGGTAACCACGATCAAACTGCATACCTTCAACAACATCAAGTTCATTATCAAAACCTGAACCTTCTTCAACAGTAATAACACCTTCTTTACCTACTTTAGACATTGCTTTAGCGATGATGTTACCAACTTCATGATCAGCATTTGCTGAAATTGTACCTACCTGAGCAATTGCTTTATCGTCTGCACATGGCTTGGACATTTTTTGTAACGCATCAACAGCAGCAATAACCGCTTTGTCGATACCACGTTTTAAATCCATTGGATTCATGCCCGCAGCAACGGCTTTCATGCCTTCCGTTAAAATTGACTGAGCCAATACTGTTGCAGTTGTTGTTCCATCACCGGCAGTATCATTGGTTGCAGAAGATACTTCTTTAACCATTTGTGCGCCCATGTTCTCAAACTTATCTGATAATTCAATTTCTCTCGCAACAGATACACCATCTTTAGTGATGGTTGGTGCACCAAAACTTTTATCGATAACAACGTTACGGCCTTTAGGACCTAAAGTAACTTTTACTGCATTTGCTAACGTGTTTACACCAGCAAGCATACGCTGGCGAGCGTCATCACTAAATTTAACTTCTTTTGCACTCATGTTATTTCTTCCTTATTAAATTCTTAGAATTAATTTTTTAGTTGGACTAACGTTTAGTCAATTACCGCAACGATATCTTCTTCGCGCATAACTAATAACTCTTCACCATCAACCTTGATTTCTGTACCAGCAAATTTTCCAAACATGATTTTATCGCCAACTTTAACGTCTAAAGCGCGAATACCACTGTCTGTAACTTGGCCATTACCTACCGCAATAATTTCGCCTTGCGATGGTTTTTCAGTTGCTGAATCAGGAATTACGATGCCACCAGCTGATGTAGTTTCTTCTTCCATACGACGAACGACCACACGGTCATGTAAAGGACGGATCTTCATTTTTGTTTTCTCCTAAGAAAAAAATCTAATAAATTCATAATGTTATGCCAGACTTATTGTTTCAAACTGGCTTGTTTTACGTGCTTTTGAGTTAGCACTCGCACTCAAAGAGTGCTAATTATGGTCATAATGGGGAGGCTGTCAACTGAATTCAAGGTATGAAGATAAGTTTAATGGGTGACTTTAAAGCTTACTCCTCATCTTTTCGCTCATATTCACCCTCAATCACATTATTTTGCGATGAATGAGGTTCAGGTTGAGATGTGGCCTGTGAGTAAGACGTTGCATGCATACTGGAAGAAGCCATAAACATACCGCGACGCAATAAATAGGCGGCGAACATTTTACGCACAAACGGCGTAAGAAAGAGAAAACCAATCGTGTCGGTAAAAAAACCTGGGGTCAGTAAAAAGGCACCTGATAATAATAAAAGAATGCCTTCAACCAGAATTGTGGGCGGCAACTGGCCTTGTGCCATACTTTGATTTAACCGTGTCCACGTGGCAAAACCCTGCTGTCGCAACAAACCGGCGCCGAGAACAGCAGTACCAATCACTAAAAAAATAGTCCAACCCACACCAATAATATCGCCCACCTGAAATAATAAATAAATCTCAATAATGGGTATGGCTAAAAAAGCAATTAATAAAATTTGAAACACACTTATTCCTCTTAATTCTGGCAACGTATGTGCATTCGCACATTTTCATCCACTCAGTATGCTGATATTGTATCAAGATGCCAACAGATGACTATATAATGGTGTTAACAACCTGCAATTCAAGTGAGACAAGCTCATTAATAGCCGAGGCATTAATAAGCAATAAAATCGCGGCCTGCGTCAATATCATAAAGGGTGTTGAATCTGTGTATCAATGGCAAGGTAAAATAGAGCACGATAAAGAAATACTATTAATAATAAAAACACGGGAATCACTGTTTTCCCAAGTGGAGCAAACGATTCAGGAGCTGCATAGCTATGAACTTCCTGAAATCATTGCTGTCCCTATCAAGACAGGTGAAAAGAACTATTTAAACTGGATTCAGTCCGCCACACTAGCTACGGAACTTTAATAATGAAAATAATAATCCCCACTAAAACGTTACTGCTCTTACTTTCGCTACTCTTCGTATTCAATGCGTCCATTGTTTCGGCAGCAGGCTCCGATGGTGTAGCGGGTATTACCAGTTTGAGCAATGATCTTGGCCTCGGTGGCAACGATGATGAAATTCTCGAACCGGATGTCGCTTTCAAACTCACAACTGATGTTAAAGATGCAAATAACGTTGTGGCAAATTGGCAAATTGCGGACAAACATTATCTTTATCGCAACAAATTCAAATTCAAATTACTTGAAGGTGACGGCATACAACTGGGTAATGCCGTTTTACCTCCTGGCGAAACCAAGAACGATGAATTTTTTGGCAAAATACAGGTTTTCCATCACGATGCTGAAGCCATCATTCCTGTAAATCGTACCAGCACAAAAGCCAGCAGTATAAAAATTCAATTTACCTATCAAGGCTGTGCAGAAGAAACGGGCATTTGTTATCCACCCATTCGCAAAACCATTAGTTTTGATTTACCTGCGGGTGGAGTGGTGTCGGATATTAAGCCCTCCGTAATCAACACCGCGGCAATCAATAATACCATGGCAAAAGCGTCTGCGCCAAAACAGGAATTCGTTTCAGAGCAAGACAAATCATTACAGGTTTTAAAATCAGGTAATGCACTGAAAATCTTTTTGTATTTTTTCCTGGGTGGTTTAGCTCTTGCTTTTACTGCTTGCATGTACCCGATGATTCCAATTTTGTCTTCCATCATTGTTGGCCATGGTGAAAAAATTACTCATCGAAAAGCCTTTGCCATTTCCATGGCCTATGTTCAAAGTATGGCAGTGACCTTTGGTATCTTAGGTGCAGCGGTTGCCTTATTTGCCGGTGGCGTTAACTTACAAGCCTACTTCCAAAGTCCCTGGATTTTAATTCCCTTCTCTGTTTTATTTGTCGCTTTAGCTTTTTCTATGTTTGGATTTTATGCCCTCCAAATGCCGGCCTCTGTGCAAAGCTGGTTAAGTAATTTTAGTAACAAACAGGAAGGTGGATCATTACATGGTGCTATATTCATGGGTGCCGCTTCTGCCTTAATTATCGGCCCATGTGCCGGCCCGGTTATCATTGGTGCCCTGGCTTATGTTGCAACTGAAAGTGATCCTGTTATTGGTTTCCTTGCCATGTTTATTTTAGGTAATGGCTTAGGCTTGCCGCTACTGGCTGTTGGCACATTTGGCGCACACGTATTACCGAAGGCCGGTACCTGGATGGATACGGTAAAAGCAGGTGCAGGCGTTGTACTGCTCGCTATCGCAATACTGTTCCTTGAACGCATCAGCTTTATTTCTTCTGTTATGATCATGATGTTATGGGCAACCTACTTTATTGTTGTTGGTATTTATCTCGGTGCATTCGATGCCATAAAAGAAGGCGCTTCTGGCTGGTTTAAACTCTGGAAAGGACTTGGTTTAGTCTTTATCATATATGGTGTCATCGTTATGTTAGGCGGTGTTACAGGTGCACGGAACTTCAATGACCCTATGCATGGTTCAAGTCTAACAATGGGTGGTGGCAGTGCGGTTGAGAAACAACATTTAAAATTTAAACGCATTAAAACAGAGCAAGATTTAAAGAATGAAATTGCTGCAGCCAAAGCTGCAGGTAAATACATCATGCTCGACTTTTATGCCGACTGGTGTACTTACTGTAAGAAGTTTGAAGACTATGTTTTCACCAATAAAGAAGTACAAAATCTACTAAAAGATTTTGTTTTATTACAGGCTGACGTCACAGCGAATGATGAACAAGATCAAGAACTAAATAGATATACTTCTGTTCAGGCACCACCTGCCATTTTATTCTTTGCCAAAGATGGAAAGGAAATTCGTAACTACAGAATTGTAGGTGATATGAATACAGAAACATTTATTAAACATGTAAAACAAATACTGAATAAATAACAACTTAAATTAATAACATTACAAATTAACAACACCACGAATAAGAACAATAAAATTATGACAAAAAAAAATTCAACATTATTACTGGTTAGTCTGGCGGTAGCTGGCCTGATCGCCGGTTATTTTTTTAACAACTGGCAACATGAACAAAAACTGGCTGAAACAAAAGTTGCACCAACTGGTAAAGCTGTCATTTCAAATGTTCGTCCTTTATTTAAACTCAAAGATATTGAAGGTAAAGTCCGTGATGTTAAAGAGTGGGACGGCCAGGTACTTATGATTAATTTCTGGGCAACCTGGTGTCCACCTTGTCGCAGAGAAATTCCCGCTTTTATCGAGGTACAGGAAAAGTATAAAGATAAAGGCTTTACCATTATTGGTATTGCCTTAGATGAAAAACAAGCAGTGATTGATTTTACCGATCCAATGGGCGTAAATTACCCCATATTGCTGGCTGAAGATGAAGGCATTGTCTTAACAAAAGCATATGGTAATCGTCTGGGCGTTTTACCTTTTACCGTCATCGTCGATCGCAAAGGCAACATCGTCCACCGCCAGCGTAATGAGCTGACGTTCGAACAAGTCGAAGGCATGATCAAACCCTTATTATAAAAACAATTTTTACCGTTTTTTAATCTGTGAACCGGTTGGCATGCTAATTTCCACGTAATTTGCTAAGATATGCAGCGAATTTCGGGAAATTTCCATAAATTGGACAATTCTTCCTTCTTGGGGCACAATAACCTCAAAATCACCGCTTAGGATGAGCCTAAAATGCATCGATCATGTTGTGATCATGCATATATTTGCATAGATCTTGCATAGTTTTAATTAACACAATATTGGCATCTTATTTAATGGCAAACATTCTGGTATTACATGGTCCTAACCTAAACCTGCTCGGTACCCGCGAGCCGGAGATTTACGGTGCCACCACGTTAACCGACATTGATGCAGCACTCATCGAACAAGCCAAAGCGGCCGGACACAAACTTACAACATTACAAAGCAACGCTGAACATGAACTAGTCACAGCCATTCAAAATGCCATTAATAAAATAGATTACATCATTATTAACCCCGCCGCGTTCACCCACACCAGTGTGGCCATGCGCGACGCCCTGGCTGCGGTAAATATTCCTTTTATCGAAGTCCATTTATCAAATGTCCATGCACGCGAAGACTTCCGTCGTCATTCCTATTTTTCGGATTTGGCACAAGGCGTTATCAGCGGGCTGGGTGCAACCGGTTATTCGCTGGCCTTAACCTCGGCGATGCAATCGCTTGCATAAACAATAGAATTACTTATTAACCCCCATTTTTAAGGTGAAAGTATTATGGATATAAGAAAAGTTAAAAAACTCATCGAACTGCTGGAAGAATCCGGTATTGCCGAAATCGAAATTCACGAAGGTGAAGAATCGGTTCGCATCACTCGCAATGCTGTTGCCGCAGCACCCGTTGCGATTGCAGCAGCTCCAGTTGCACCCATTGCTGCCGCTGCACCAATAGAAGCTGCAACGCCTGCTGAAGAAAAAATTGAAGGACATGTATTAAACTCACCCATGGTGGGCAGTTTTTACCGTGCACCTTCACCCGGTGCGGCATCTTTCGTAGACGTAGGTTCTAAAGTAAGTGTTGGCGATACACTTTGTATTATTGAAGCCATGAAATTACTCAATCAAATTGAAGCGGATAAGGGCGGCACCATTAAGGCTATCTTAGTTGAAAATGGCCAGCCGGTTGAATATAACCAACCTTTATTTATCATCGAATAAGTTGAGACAAATTAATTATGTTAGATAAAGTACTCATTGCTAACCGTGGCGAAATTGCACTACGCATATTACGCGCCTGTAAAGAGTTAGGTATTCGTTCGGTTGCGCTTCACTCCGAAGCCGATCGTGATTTAAAACATGTTCGCCTTGCAGACGAGTCTGTTTGTATTGGTCCAGCATCTTCATTAGAAAGTTATTTAAGTATTCCCGCTGTTATCAGTGCCGCTGAAGTCACCGACTCTGTTGGTATTCATCCGGGTTATGGTTTCTTATCTGAAAATGCCGACTTTGCTGAACGTGTAGAAGAAAGTGGTTTTGTTTTCATTGGTCCTAAAGCGGACACCATCCGTATCATGGGTGATAAAGTTCAAGCGATTAAAGCGATGAAAGCGGCTGGCGTTCCAACTGTTCCTGGCTCTGATGGCGCACTCGATGAAGACGATAAAAAAAATCTCGCACATGCGCATCGTATTGGTTATCCGATCATTCTTAAAGCCTCTGGCGGTGGCGGTGGTCGTGGTATGCGCGTTGTGCATAGTGATGCGACATTACTTAACTCCATTTCTTTGACTAAAGCAGAAGCGCTTGCCACCTTTAATAATGGCATGGTGTATATGGAAAAATTCCTTGGCAACCCACGTCATATTGAAATCCAGGTGCTTGCCGATGAACATGGTCATGCTATTCATTTAGGTGAACGTGATTGTTCAATGCAACGTCGCCATCAAAAAGTGATTGAAGAAGCGCCAGCTCCAGGTATATCTGAAGAAATTCGTAAAGAAATTGGTGAGCGATGTGCTCAAGCTTGTATTGATATCGGCTATCGTGGTGCAGGTACATTTGAATTCTTATTTGAAAATGACGAATTCTATTTCATTGAAATGAATACGCGTGTTCAGGTTGAGCATCCTGTAACTGAAATGATTACAGGTGTGGATATTGTGCGTGAACAACTACGCATCGCCAGCGGTATGCCACTTTCTTACACCCAGGACGATATCAAAATCTCTGGCCATTCAATGGAATGCCGTATTAACGCAGAAGACCCAAATAACTTCATGCCTTCACCAGGAACGATTACGGCTTACCATGCACCAGGTGGTCCAGGTGTTCGTGTTGATACGCATATATATAATGGTTACCGTGTACCGCCTTATTATGATTCAATGATCGGTAAGCTCATTACTCATGGTGAAACGCGTGAAGTGGCTATGGCACGTATGCGCACCGCATTAAGTGAAATGGTTATCGAAGGAATTAAATGTAATATTCCTTTGCAACAAGAGTTGTTCAATGACGCAGGCTTCCAAGCTGGTGGCGTGAATATCCATTACTTAGAAAAGAAACTGGAAGAAAAAAATAAGTAAGTTCTCTTTCGCTTAAAATAATGTAAAAAAGCGAGTTACATAATTATTAGTAACTCGCTTTTTTTTGCTTTAAATATTTTTTAATGCCGCTGAAGCGGAAAATATGAATCGTGCAGAGGTCTTCTAATGGCTTGGTTACAACTCATCATTCCAACCAACGAGACTGAGGCCGATCAGCTCTCAGACGCTTTAATGGAACAAGGCGCCGTCTCTGTTACTTTGCAGGATATGCAGGATCAACCCGTACTAGAGCCAGCACCCGGCAGCACTCCGATGTGGTCACAAACACGCGCGGTTGGATTATTTGATGCCAGTCAGGATTTAAAACAAGTCATTAAAAATGTCGAACAACAACTAAGAAAAAAATTCCCTGACTGGAAAGCCGAGCAACTCGAAGATAAAGACTGGGTTCGCGCCTGGATGGATGATTTTAAACCTATGCGATTCGGAGAAAAACTCTGGGTTGTACCAAGCACCTTTGCGCCACCCCATCCTGACGCAGCAAACATATTGCTTGATCCCGGACTGGCCTTTGGCACCGGCACACACCCGACAACCTCAATGTGCCTGGAATGGCTTGATGCCAACCCACCAACAAATAAAGACATTATCGATTTTGGTTGTGGCTCAGGTATTTTAGCTATTGGCGCCATTCTGCTCGGTGCCAAACATGCCGAAGCCATTGATCTTGATCCTCAGGCATTAATCGCGACACGCGATAACGCGGAAAAAAATGATGTTACACACAAAATTAAAACCTGGTTGCCTGATGCGTTCCCCGCAAAAAAAACACCTTTACTGCTCGCCAATATCCTCGCCTCGCCTCTTATTGAGCTCGCCCCCTATTTTGCCGAGTTAACCTCAGCACAAAGCCAGATTGTTTTATCCGGCATTCTGGCTGAACAGGCAAAAAGCGTCATTGCCGCCTATCAAATCGATTTCGAGATTCAAATTTGGAAACAACAGGGTGACTGGGTGTGTTTAGCCGGAAAACGAAAATAAGCACTATTTCATATAAATAAGGAGTTATGCGTATAATTAGCGCATGTACACTCGCTGTCCAAAATGTTCAACCTGCTTTCGGGTCACTGATCGCCATCTTTCCCTTGCTAAAGGCAAGGTACGTTGTGGCCAATGCCGACTCATTTTTAATGCACCTGAACATGCCATTGATGATTTACCGGTTAAAACTGTAGCAACTGAAGCTAAAGCAACAAAAACCACCACCGCAACCCCTGTTGTAAAAAAAGAAAAAAATATTAAACCGGCTAAAGCAAAAAAACCTGAAGCTCCTGTCGTCAAAAAAACCAAAATGGCAACACCTGCTATAAAAACACCACAGTTTGATAACGATGCCGCTGTGCTTGCAGATGTTACAAGCACAAAAAATGATAAACCCAATAAAATTAATCCCGATGCCCTGGCAGAAAAACAGGATGATATTGAATTCATTAATGATGATGAGTTATTTGATAATAGCTTTGATCTGGATGCGGCAATTGATGAGCTCACTCAAGCAACAGAGGATGCAAAAGATATCATTGGCATTGAAGAAGAACCTGAAGTAATAAAACCAGAAAAATATATTCCTACAGAAGAAAACAGCGATAATATTTTCACTACAGATACCTATGCTGCAACAAGTGCTACAAGCGTTGCCGACATAATGAATGAAATGGAAAAACAATTGTCGTTAGATATTTCCGAACCTGATAATAATGACGAGTACAATGATGAATATAATGCCGATAATGAATTCGATTTTATTGAATTATCTGATGAGTTAGAAGAATCAGAAAAGCAAGAAGACGATGTTATAGTTCTAGAAGACGATGAAAATGAAAACATTAAAGAAGATGAAGTTACTACAGTTGATGCCGATGAACTCTTTGATAAAATTGATTTAAGTGATTTTCAGGGTGATGACATTAAAGAAGATATTGTTGTAGATGATGATGAACAAAAAACAGTAATTGTTGAAGTTCCATTACAACTACGCAATGATATAGAACGTTTACAAGCAGCACCCACGCGGCTCAAACATCCATTATTAGGCTTTCCTTTTTTAATTTTTTTATTGCTTCTTTCGTTTTCACAGCTTGCTTACTTTCGAGCACATGACCTGGTTAACCTTATACCCTCAACACGACCGTTATTAGAAAAATTTTGCGATACGGTAAGTTGTTTTTACTCAGGTCCAAGTGACACAAAACAAATTGAATTGCTTAGTCGTGATGTTCGTTTGCATCCAAAAGAAAAAAAGGCTTTACTTATCAGCGCTTCCATCATTAACAATGCAAACTACGCCCAACCTTATCCGAATATTCATATCCGCTTATCCGATATTTCCGGGAATGTAGTTGCTGAACGTATCTTTAGTGCAAAAACCTACATGGGAAAATTGAACAATCCCTTTTTACTGATGAAATCCAAAACACCTGTTCACATAAACTTCGAAGTTGTCGATCCAGGTAAAGATGCCATTAATTTTGAGTTTAGCTTTCTTTAATTATCATCAAATAAGGGTACTTTAGAAAATCCTTAACTGCGAATTTAGGTCTGCCCTAGCGCATAAATAATCGATGATCAAGCAAGAAATTTGAACTTCATCTCTTAAAATTTTTCCCTACTCCATGTATGATTGCTCTCCCCCAAAGCACCAGATTTTTAATGTATTCGAACAATTGGTCATTTATGCACATTGGTCCTTACCAGTTAAGTAACAAGCTAGTCCTTGCCCCCATGGCAGGCGTTACAGATTTGCCGTTTCGCAAACTCTGTCGCAGTTTAGGGGCGGGTATGGCTGTGTCGGAAATGGTTTCATCTAATTCATTGTTATGGGGAAGTGACAAAACCAAACGTCGCGCTTCACATGAGGGTGAAACGGATCCGAAGTCAGTTCAGATTATGGGAACCGAGCCTGCAATGATGGCCGAGGCTGCAAAATACAACGCTGACACCGGCGCACAAATTATTGATATCAATATGGGCTGTCCGGCAAAAAAGGTCTGTAACGTATTAGCGGGTTCCGCATTATTACGGGACGAAAAATTAGTAGGCGAGATTCTCTCTGCTGTCGTTGAAGCAGTTGATACTCCTGTGACACTTAAAATTCGTACCGGCTGGGATCATGAAAGTCGAAATGCAGTAACAATTGCCCGCATTGCTGAAGATGCAGGCATTCAATCATTAGCGATTCATGGCCGCACCCGTGCGGATCAATATCGTGGTGATGCTGAATATGACACTATCGCTGATGTCAAAAGCCGCATCACTATTCCTGTGATTGCTAATGGAGATATAAAAACCCCTGAGAAAGCAAAATTTGTACTCGATTATACCAAAGCCGATGCGGTGATGATTGGTCGGGCTGCACAAGGTCGTCCCTGGATCTTTCGTGAAATTGAACATTTCCTGAATACCGGGAAACACTTACCTGAGCCAACCGTTACAGAAATTCGTGACATTATGCTTGGGCATTTAGACAATCTTTACGCTTTTTATGGAGAATTTACTGGTGTGCGCGTGGCCCGCAAACACATCAGCTGGTATAGCAAAGGTCAGTCGCATGGCGCGGCTTTCCGTCAAGCCGTATGTCGGGTCAACACTATCGATGAGCAGCTTAATATGACTCACGAATTTTTTGAACGTTTATTAGATAAGGAGGAAATAGCAGCATGACAGAAGCCGCTTTAGTGGACACTGCTATTACACAATTACATCCACAGCAAGAAACCCGAAAACCATTACGCAATTGCGTCGAAGATGCAATGCAAAGTTACTTTAAACAACTTGAAGGTCATGCAACAAATGATCTTTACCAAATGGTTTTAAATGAAATTGAAGAACCTTTATTCCGTAGTGTTTTGGAATACACCAAGGGCAACCAAAGCAAAGCGTCAGAATTGTTGGGGATTAACCGCGGTACGTTACGTAAAAAATTAAAAATGTATGGCTTAAACGACTAAGTCAAAATATATTTCGACCATAAAGGACACTAAGAACACGAAGACATTTTAAATGTTTTTCTTTGTGCTCTTAGTGTCCTCCGTGGTTATATTCTACTTACTTTTAAAATACGGAAGTTATCATGTCAAAAATTAGCCGTGCCTTAATTAGTGTCTCGGATAAATCCGGCATTGTTGAATTCGCAAAAAGTCTTTATACCTATCATGGTATTGAGATCATCTCTACTGGTGGGACGGCAAAGTTACTAGCCGAAAACGGTATACCTGTTATTGAAGTTTCAGATTACACCGGTTTTCCTGAAATGATGGATGGTCGCGTTAAAACATTACATCCTAAAATTCATGGTGGTCTATTAGGTCGACGTGGCAAAGATGACGCGGTTATGAAAGAACATAACATTCCAACTATTGATATGGTGGTCGTTAATCTTTATCCCTTTGAGGAAACCATCGCAAAAGAAAACTGTAGCCTTGAACTTGCCATTGAGAATATCGATATCGGTGGTCCAACCATGTTACGTTCTGCTGCAAAAAACCATGCTGCTGTTACTGTTGTGGTTGATGCAAATGATTACAACCGTGTATTAAATGAAATTAAAGATAACAATGGTGAAGTTACAGATGCTACTCGTTTTGACCTGGCAGTTAAAACATTCGAGCATACCTCAAATTATGATGGTGCCATTGCGAACTATTTAGGGTGTATTGAAGCAGATGGAAATAAAACAATTTTTCCTCGGACCTTCAACAGTCAGTATCACAAAACACAGGAAATGCGTTACGGCGAAAACCCTCACCAGGCGGCTGCATTTTATGTTGAAAAAAATCCAGCTAACGCCAGCATTGCAACAGCAAAACAACTTCAGGGCAAAGAACTTTCTTACAATAACATTGGTGACACCGATGCCGCATTAGAATGCGTAAAGCAATTCAGTGAAGGACCAAGTTGTGTCATTGTAAAACATGCGAATCCCTGTGGTGTTTCGACCAGTCATAACATATTAGAAGCATACGAAAATGCTTATGCCACGGATCCAGAATCCGCCTTTGGTGGCATTATTGCTTTTAATCAGGAGCTCGATGGCGAAACAGCCAGCACCATTGTTGAACGTCAATTTGTTGAGGTGATCATTGCACCTAAAATCAGTCAGGACGCAATTAAAGCCGTCGCTAAGAAAAAGAATGTACGTTTACTTGAGTGCGGTGAATGGACGAATGAAAACAACCAGCGCCTGGATTTTAAACGGGTAAATGGTGGTCTGTTAGTCCAGGATGCTGATTTACTTCTTCACAATGAACTCAAGGTTGTTACTAAACGTCAGCCGACTGAAGAAGAAATGCAGGATTTGTTATTCACCTGGCGTGTTGCAAAATTTGTTAAATCCAACGCCATAGTCTATGGAAAAAATAACATGACCATTGGTGTCGGCGCAGGCCAGATGAGTCGTATTAATTCTGCACGTATTGCCGGAATTAAAGCAGAACATGCCGGTTTAGACGTAGAAGGTTCGGTTATGGCAAGTGATGCCTTTTTCCCTTTCCGTGATGGCCTGGATCAAGCCGCTGAAAATGGCATTACTGCGGTTATTCAACCTGGCGGCTCAATGCGTGATGATGAAGTTATTGCCGCGGCAAATGAAAACAACATTGCAATGGTCTTCACTGGCATGCGTCATTTCCGACATTAAAGACTTAATGAAGTCTTGCTATAGATAGGCAAGACTTCATTTACATTCCTTCGATTCAACTCCACCCACTACACCTTTGGTAATTTCAAAGCGATCTATTACTTTCCCTGTTTTATTAACAAAATACGCTTTTAAAATATTCTTGTTAACGTCAACCACCATAGAGCCTGCTTGCTGGTATGAATGAAGCATAGCAGGATGATCAAGTGGCCCACTATCCACTTTAGAGGATGATCCTACTACCGCATAAATAGTTCCATTGTATGCTGATAACTTGTTTTCCTTTTTAGAATAAACCGATTGTTTAGAATCTTCTCTTATAAACTCAGAACCAAATGAACCAGATAAACCATAGTGACAATTAATTAACTCTGAACGTTCATACATATGACTGTGTCCGGAGAAAACAAGATCAGCGCCTGCTTGTTCGAGTATAGGAACTATGTTTTCTCTTGTTTCATTCAGTCGTCCACCACTACGCCTTTTATTATCTGAGTCATGACTCCCTTTTGAATAAGGAGGATGATGCATGATCGCAATGAGCCATTGATGCTTATTAAATTCTAAATCCTTTTTTAACCAGCTTAACATTTCACCATCAACATCAAGATCATTTGCTTGCGTATCCAGCATAACAAAATGAATATTGGCATAATCAAAAGAGTAATAATGTTCACTCGCTGAAGCCACTCCA
>JAUWUS010000033.1 GCA_030617815.1 Gammaproteobacteria bacterium | reverse complement strand
ACTGTTACTGCTGATTGGTTATCGTCAGCTGTTGAGAACGTTTGGTTAGCTTTCGTTGGGATAGTGGTATTTTTATCAATAAGCTTAGTCATAATGCCGCCCATTGTTTCGATACCTAATGATAAAGGTGTTACGTCAAGTAACAATACATCTTTAACATCACCACCTAATACACCACCTTGAATCGCTGCGCCCATGGCAACCGCTTCATCCGGGTTAACGTCTTTACGTGCTTCTTTACCGAAGAAGTTTTTCACTTCTTCTTGTACTTTAGGCATACGGCTTTGGCCGCCAACTAAAATAACATCATCAATTTCAGATGCAGATAAACCGGCATCTTTTAATGCTTTCTTACAAGGGTCAATTGTGCGCGCAATTAAATCATCAACTAACGATTCTAATTTAGCGCGAGTCACTTTAATGTTTAAATGTTTAGGACCTGATGCATCAGCCGTAATATAAGGTAAATTAATATCTGTTTGCTGTGTAGAAGATAATTCAATCTTGGCTTTTTCTGCGCCTTCTTTTAATCGTTGTAATGCAAGTGGGTCGTTACGTAAATCAACACCCTGATCTTTCTTGAATTCTTCAACCAGGAAATCAATTAAGCGCATATCAAAATCTTCACCACCTAAGAACGTATCACCATTAGTTGATAACACTTCAATTTGATGGTCACCATCAATTTCAGCAATCTCGATAATGGATACATCGAACGTACCACCACCTAAATCATAAACAGCAACAGTACGGTCACCTTCTTTTTTATCCATACCAAATGCAAGTGCAGCAGCAGTCGGCTCATTGATAATACGTTTTACTTCTAATCCAGCAATCTTACCGGCATCTTTTGTTGCCTGACGTTGTGAGTCATTGAAATAAGCAGGAACAGTGATAACCGCTTCGGTGACTTCTTCACCAAGATAGTCTTCGGCGGTCTTTTTCATTTTTTGCAAAATACGCGCAGAGACTTCGGGAGCTGCCATTTTCTTACCTTCGGCTTCTACCCAGGCATCACCATTGTCCGCCTTAACAATTGTATAAGGCACCATATCGATATCTTTTTGCACTTCGTCATCTTCAAAACGACGACCAATCAAACGTTTTACCGCATAGATTGTATTTGTAGGATTGGTTACTGCCTGACGTTTAGCTGGTTGACCAACTAATACTTCATCATTCGCAAATGCAACTACCGAAGGTGTTGTACGATCGCCTTCGCTATTTTCAATAACTTTGACATTGCCATTGTCCATGACTGATACACATGAATTGGTTGTGCCTAAATCGATTCCGATTATTTTTCCCATTGTCTTACTCCACTTAAAATTCTTATCACGAATAGCGAGAATCTAGATTACTGCGTTGAAACCTCTTCAAAATGCTCATGTACTAATCGTACACTCCGCTTTTTCATCAGTTTCGCCTTGTTCTCAAGTTTCTCGCTATCCGTGAAAAGAATTTGATATTAATATTTAAAATTCTTTAACTGGTTATTTAATAGGGTCATTTACTCTGGCTTCAAGCCTGTTAAGTAATATTTCCTACTTTTTTTCATCTGATTCAGAGTCTGCACCACTGTTTGCTGACGAAACAACGACCATGGCCGGACGAACCAAACGTTCGTTTAGCAAATAACCTTTTTGCATCACATCAATAATCATGTTGGGCTCATGTTCAGCTGAATCAATCATGGTCATGGCTTGATGATGTTCAGGATTAAAGGCTTCACCTTTAGGGTGCACACCTTTAATACCAAATTTTTCAATTGCCGTTTCGAACATCTTCAAGGTCATCTCGGTGCCTTCACGTAACTTACTGACATCTGCATTTTCATCCATGGCTGCGGCAACACCCATTTCCATACTATCGATAACAGGAAGTAATTCCTGAGCAAATTTTTCCAACGCGTATTTATGTGCATTAACCAGATCGCGCTCTGAACGGCGACGAATATTTTCCATCTCCGCACGGCTTCGCACCAGCTGATCCCAGTTATCGTCTGCTTTAGCCTCAGCTTCAGCTAATTTAGCTTGCAGCGACTCGACGGTCAGTTCTTCATTTTCAGTTTCTGCTGTAGTTGATTCTGATTCTGCTGATTCAGTTGAAGATGCTTCAATTTCAGTCTCAGCATCTTGATTTTGTTCTGTTTTGCTCAGTCCTAACTCCGAAAAATAATATCTATACCGTATATAAGGACTCTTAGTCTGAACTCAAGAGCGACCCCAATAATTTTGCTGTCACGTCCACCAGCGGAATAACCCTGTCATACGCCATACGTGTTGGACCAATGACACCGAGTACGCCCACCACTTCTTCACTCACTTTATACGGCGCAGTAATCACTGAACAGCTCTCGAAGGCCGAATAACCTGATTCTTCACCGATAAAAATCTGCATGCCCTCTGCTTGTATTGACTGATCTAAAACATGTAAAACATCACGTTTGGTATTAAAC
Organism: Gammaproteobacteria bacterium; assembly: GCA_030617815.1. Classification (GTDB taxonomy): domain Bacteria; phylum Pseudomonadota; class Gammaproteobacteria; order UBA6429; family Thiohalophilaceae; genus JAGLTQ01. The sequence goes on along the minus strand of JAUWUS010000033.1, from coordinate 24,524 downwards.
GCATCAAATAACTGACGCAGTTGATCCATATTGGCCATTTCAGCATAATCCATTAAATTGGTTTGTCCGGCCATCACGTAATCTTCATGATTTTGATCATTCACCACATTATCTGTCATCTGGATTGCCATTTTCATAATGTGCTGCATATCATCCCTTTCCTGCTTCATGCTATCCAGCACAGATTGGCGAATATGGGACAAGTCTTTACCCATAAACTCCTGATTAAGGTAATTTGCTGTTTGAGTGAGTTCTGATGCAGAAAAAGCGCGCTCAGTATGAATAACCCGGTTCTGCACTTCTTGTTCATTGACCACCAAAATCACTAAAATACGGTTTGAGGTCAAAGGCAAAAATTCAATATGCCGTAAAATGACCGCTTCACGACGCGGGATGGTGACCACCCCAGCCATACTGGTCATGCCCGATAGTAACGATGAGGCTCTGGTAATCAATGCTTCCTGAGAATCATCAATACCCATTTCCTTGCGTAAACTTTCAACTTCCTTACCACGCAAAGGTTTCACCGTAACCAGGTTATCAACAAATAAACGGTAACCTTGTGGTGTAGGAATACGTCCAGCTGAGGTATGCGGTGAAATAATCAGACCTAAATCTTCCAAATCAGCCATCACATTACGCACCGTGGCGGGGCTTAAGTTGATTTGCTCATCATTGGATAACGTTTTAGAAGCCACTGGCTGGCCATCATTAATATAATGTTCCACCAATACTTTAAATAGCTGCTGGGAGCGCTCATTTAGATTGTTCAAACCAGAGTCTGTCGACACGTTCTATTCCGCAAGAATGGGTTACAAAGAAAGTCAAAATAGCACTCTTGTGATTCGAGTGCTAATCAAATTAACTAATTTCCCTGATTAAGATCAAACTTTTACCTCCACCCATAAAAAAATACCGAAGATTGGCTTATATAGGCCAACTTGTGCTAATTTATCGATAGCCATCACAGCCAAATAATTGAAAATAAAATAAAGTAGCTTCATGACAAACAGAAAAAATAGCTTCAATACCATCGGCCTTATTGGCAAGTTTGCAGACACAAGTGTTGCAACCACGCTATTTACGCTCGCGCGCATATTAGAAGAACGAGGTTGCACCGTTTACCTGGAACGTGAAACTTCCCGAAACATGGGTGAACATGATCTGGAGATCATCACACGCCATGAAATTGGCAAACGTTGTGATCTTGCTGTAACAGTTGGCGGTGACGGCACTTTGCTCGACGCTGCACGTGGACTGGTCAATTTTGAAGTGCCTTTACTCGGTATCAACTTAGGACGTTTAGGTTTCCTTGTTGATATTTCTCCAAATGAAATGTCCGAACGAATTAATGAAATTCTTGATGGAGAATTTGAAGAAGAACAGCGCATTTTACTCAATACGACTATTGAACGTGGCAACAATCCCGCAAGTGAAAGTGATGCCTTTAATGATGTGGTCGTTCACAAATGGGAAGTAGCGCGAATGATTGAAACTGAAACTTATATTAATGGTAAGTTTCTTAACAGCATGCGCTCAGATGGTTTAATTGTTTCAACACCAACTGGTTCAACTGCATACGCCCTTTCAGGTGGTGGCCCGATTTTAGAACCCGATATGGATGCAATGGTGCTGGTACCCATTTGTCCGCACACCATGAGTTACCGCCCTATCGTTATTGGTGGCGATAGCATTATTGAAATTATTGTAAAAGAAAATCAAAATTCTCATGCGCAGGTTACTTGTGATGGTCAGATTAACCTCGGTGTTGTTTCTGGTGATAAAATTACCATAAAGAAAAAAGAAAAAGTGGTTCGACTTATTCATCCACGACAACACAACCACTACGAAATTCTCCGGGCGAAACTCCATTGGGGCGAGCATTTTTAAATTGCATAGATAAATATATCCCCTCCCCTTCAAGGGGAGGGTTAGGGTGGGGTGATTTATGTATCCCCTCCACCTATAACCCCCTCCCTGAGGGAGGGGGAATAAATCTAAATCACTTAATTCATATTTATTACATAACAACATGATTATAATAACTAACTTATGCTAACTCACATTCACATCTGGAATTTTGCGATTGTCGAAGCACTCGACATTGAACTCGAACCAGGCCTTTCGGTTTTAACTGGCGAAACCGGTGCGGGTAAATCTATCCTGCTTGATGCTTTAGGTTTGGCTTTAGGCGATCGCGCGGACAGTACGGTCATTCGTCATGGTGAAAGTCGTGCGGAAATTAGCGTTACCTTTGATACAAGCAAGGTGGCTAACGCCGAAGCCTGGTTAAAAGAGCATGAACTTGATAGCGAACACGAATGCATTATTCGTCGTACCGTAAGTGAAAAAGGACCATCCAAAGCCTTTATTAATGGTAAACCTGCCACGGTTCAGCAATTGCGGGAACTTGCTGAAATGCTGGTAGATTTACATGGTCAGCATGAACACCAGTCTTTAATGAAAGCGGACATTCAACAACAATTACTGGATGACTATGCCAACCATTCCGATCTGGTCACTAAGGTCAGCACATCTTTTAAAGAATGGAACAAACTTAATAACGAATTTAATAAATTAAATACAGTTAAAAATGAACAGGATCATCGCCTTGATTTATTACGCTATCAGGTCAACGAACTTGAAACCATCAATATACAAAAAGGCGAATCTAAAAAACTGGATATAGAACACAAGCGTTTATCGAATGCCAGTCTGTTATTACAAACAACTGAACAAGCACTCCATGCCCTGCAAGAAAGTGACAAAGGTTCCATCTCACAACAGTTAACATATTTCACTTTAGAGCTACAACAATTGGGTAAAACAGATAATAAGCTTAATGAAATTGCTAGTTTACTCGACAACGCAATGATCCAGATTAACGAAGCCAGTACTGAGCTACATCAATATGTCGATAATCTTGAGCTTGATCCTCAGCGTTTAAGTTATCTCGACGAACGCATTAGCAGCATTCATAATCTTGCACGCAAGCATAAGGTTGATGCCGATGCACTGCCCGAATTATTCGAACAATTACAAAAAGAACTGGACTCGATTGAAAATGCGGATGACCATTTAGAAAAATTACAACAAGATATTGCTGTAATCGCTAAGGCCTACCAAGAAGCAGCTAAAGCATTAACTCAAAGTCGTACTAAAGTTGCAAAAGTATTATCAACTAAAGTAACTGAAAATATGCAAGAGCTGGGTATGGAAGGTGGTGCGTTTGAAATTGCACTTAATCCATATGAAACTGAGTTATTCCATTCCAACGGAAATGAACAAATTGAATTCCTTGTTAGCGCGAATCCAGGCTCTCCCGCTAAATCACTGAGCAAAGTTGCCTCAGGCGGTGAAATTTCTCGTATTAGTTTGGCTATCCAAGTTATCGCTGCTGAGTCCACCCGAATTCCAACACTTATTTTTGATGAAGTTGATGTGGGTATTGGTGGTCGAGTTGCAGAAATTGTAGGTTTGAAATTGAAACAACTAGCTACTCATCGACAAGTTATTTGTGTAACTCACTTAGCTCAAGTCGCAGCGCTTGGTGATCATCATTTACAGGTTAGTAAACAATCTGATGCCGCAACAACCATCAGCCAAATTAATTATCTTGATAAATCTCAACGCGTCAAAGAACTCGCACGCATGATGGGCGGAATTGAAATTACCCAGCAAACCTTATCGCATGCAGAAGAAATGCTAGGCAAAGTTGGGAATGGATAACCTCCTATCCTATACGAAAATCAAATGGGTCAAATGAAGAGGTATTAATTTCTGAATTCAGAATCACAGAAGGTACTACTTCAACATTCATTTTGCTAAGTAATAAAAGAGAATCAGGCACAAGTGACTGCTGATCAAATTCTAAAATAGCTTTAATTCCTACAAACCTCTCTTTTATTATTTTAAAATATTTATTGAGGCTACTGTTTGGAACAATAATAGTAACCCCATTATGAGTAAAAGGACTACCTGATTTACTTCCAGAATAGGTTATCCCTACTAACCTTTCTACATTCCGGATATTTTGTTCAATATTCGTTATTGTATCCTCAGGCTTTTTCTTGTGACCACCTTTGAATTGTTTAATCATATCGATAGTATCGTTTAATAATTCATTTATCTCAGACAGTAGTTTTCCAGCAAGCTGTAAATTACCAATATCTGCATTTGGAAATAAAATTTTATGTGTTGTTCTTTTATTTACATTAAATAAATCATCACTTATATGACTTGATACATATTTTTCAAACTCCTCAATATGTTTAAAATAGTTTGAAAATATATTTTGCTGATCTGCAATAGTGATTTGTCTTTTTGTCTGAACTGATCGATGGTTAGCAGCAAAAAGTGCAACTATCGGAATAATCAGAGCTAGGATTCCTAAAGGGACTTTAAATATAGAGATCGCTCTATTAAATCCCATATAATCATAACTAGAGATAAGCTCTGAATTATAAATAATTAATCCTGTAACTACAGAAGCGACTAAAACAAAAAAACCGATAGACCACCATAAGATAGGTAGATGAAAGAAATCCTTAAGAGGATCAAAAGCAGAGTATTTTTTTATTTTATCCGTCACATTAAAAACAAATCTGATATTAGCCAATAATGACCATAATTTAACCATTCTTTTGACAATCCCCGCACACCCCATATATATAGAGTGAATGATCGGTCATTGCATAGCCTTTCTCTTTAGCAATTTTTTTCTGTCGTTCTTCGATAGTCTCATCAACAAACTCGTCTACCCTGCCACAACGCACACATAAAATATGATCATGGTGTTTTCCTTGTTCGAGTTCAAAAACAGATTGCCCACCTTCAAAGTGATGACGCACCACTAAGCCAGCTGCTTCAAACTGAGTTAAAACACGATAAACCGTCGCTAAACCCACTTCTTCACCACTTTCCAGTAATGCCTTATAGACATCTTCCGCACTCATATGCCGAACTTTGCTGGTTTCCAAAAATTCCAGAATCTTTAATCTGGGTAATGTGGCTTTTAAACCCGCACGTTTTAATTCGCTGCTATCCATTATTTCTCACAATTTAATTATTAATAAACCAAATCTCGCTTACATATATAGCGAACAATAAGGTATCATTCGTTTTTTAATCCTCGCATATTGGAACGAAAATGAGAAGAGTTCTCATTCTTATTATTAGTCTGTTTTTTAGTCAATTTATTATAAGTTGCGCTTATAAGCCTGATGTACAGCAAGGGAATACCCTTGATGATAAACAGATCGCTCAACTGGAAATTGGTATGACCCAACAACAAGTCATTTTCATTATGGGTACGGCTTTATTAAAAGACCCGTTTCATAAAAACCGCTGGGACTATCTTTACACCTACGCTAAAGGTCAGGCTAAAGCTGAGCGCAGCTTACTAAGCTTATATTTTAAAAATGATAAGTTATCGAAAATTGATAAAAGTCAGATGAAGAAAATTATTCTTGATTAAGTAACATCTGAATTCTTCTCTCTTCTCGACTAAAATATTCCACAGCATTAAACAGGGCAACCAAAACGATCTGTTTTAACTCCCTTTAAAGTATTCGGACATTTATCCCTATAATCCGGCGTGCCATCATAGTCACTTTGTTTTGGACAACCGTTTGCCGCAATACCTTTAATCAATGTTTCAGCACTGTCATGCGGACAGTAATCTTGACTATTCACGACTCCATCACTATCAGTATCAAACTCACAGCCATTTTTATTAACTGGAAAAGCTTTTATTCCTGGCTTTAGACGCTCAGGGTTAACGGCAACCCGATAAGCAAAATCAGCTGATATTTTTTTAAGCTGTACTGTTTTCGGACATTGATCTTTAGCATCAATAACGCCATCAAAATCAGAATCTTTCTCTGCCGCAAAAGCTGTTATAAACAGTGTTAACAAATAAACGGAAACAATTAATTGTATTTTTTTCATAGCCATTCCTGATAAATAAAGTCGTAGTTAAAGTAACGGAAGAATTAATTTAAATTGCCCTACTCAGAGAGCAGGGCAATAATTCAAATTAATTGATAATTAACGAGCAAGAATAGTATCCACTTCTTCTTGTGTCAGATATTGTGCTTCATAATTACCAACACCAATAACGGCTTCGATTTGACCAACATATGAGCGTAAGTGACTTTCGGAACCACTGATGAGTGAACTGTATGCAGTTTGCAGCGCACTTTCATCTGTGTATTCCAAACCACATGGGCCAGGATATCCATGATCAATCATGACTTGTGGACAAACTGCAATATCCTTCATATCCAATTCTTCAATAAATGCCCCTACATATAAGGCTGCAAGTTCACTTTCCATACCTTTTTTCGTTAAGGCTTCGAATTTTTCAGTAAAGTACCAACCCCATTCTGCACCGGTAAATATTCCCATACTGGTAGGTAAATTATTTGTCTCCGGGTTTGGATCAGGCAGGTTGAATTGATCTAGTTTGTCGCGCATTGTATCTGTATGTGTTTGCTCTGAACGTGTGGCAATGCGACTAAAAACCAGCTGACCTGGATATTGTTCGGCCAATGTTAAATAAACATCACGCGCTAACTTCTCTTCTTCACGCATAAAAGTTAAGTGCGATGCTTCAATATAATCTAGAGTTGTAGATGAAGACGACTTGCCCTTCTTTGCCGCCATTGCGCTACTTGTAGTAAAAGCGAATGAAGCAATAATTATACTAATTAATATCTTTTTCATTGGGGGACACCTATATATATTTTAAACAAACCAAAATAGGTTGCTTTTGTAAATATGAATATAAGTACAGTCTTATATGGATTCAAGTACGAGATTCTTAATTTACCTGTCCAATATAAAACAGAGTAATACAGTTAGGTAATAGCTTAATGTATGTTATCGCAGGATAATCAAGGATTTATCGGTATAGAGTATTATTTTGGCAGGTACTTCCATCTAAACAAAACGAGTATAATTACGTTAAGCTAATTCTTGTTTTGTGAACTGTGTTTAGTTTTGAACTTATAGCTTATCTGCTAATTCTACAGCTTTTTATTCTAGCCTTACTTCTTTTTAGATTCTTTCTTTTCAGCTCGCTTACGACGTGATTCTTTTGGATCGGCGATTAGTGGTCTATATATTTCCACCCTGTCTTTATCCCGTAAAACCTGATCAGGTTTAGTTGTCTTGCCGAAAACACCTAATTTATTTTTTGTTAAATCAATATCGGTAAACTTCTCTAATATCCCGGAAAGTTTTACTGCCTGTTCAACCGTAGTACCTCGCGCCACATCCAATGTGATTAATACCTGTTCTTCAGGTAAAGCATAAGCAACTTCAATAAAATACTTTTCTATATCATCCATAAATTATTTTCGCCCGTTTAATAAAAGCATCTACTAAATTATTTGCTACTTTACTAAAAACCGGACCCAGACTCATTGCAATTAATTTACTGGAAAATTCAAACTCTAAATCTAATGATACTTTACAAGCAATTTTGCCTAATGGTTTAAACGACCAGACACCATTAAGACTTTTAAACGGCCCATTAACCAGATGCATTTCTATTTTTTCAAAAGCAGTGTTTTTATTTTGTGTAGTAAATTCTTTGTTTAAACTACCGTACGCAATTAATACGCTGGCTTCAACATTGCTCTCATCACGGAATATTTCCGTAGCCTTACCACACCAGGGTAAGAAATCCGGATACGCTTCAATGTTATCAATAAGCTTAAACATTTCTTCTGGTGTATGTGCAACTATCGCACTTTTGTTTATTGCAGTCATAACGTCTACTAAAATTTAAAGATGCCGGAAATATTTAAAAAAACAATGAAAACTAAAAATGGAGTTACGTAGCGTACCATGACTGACCAAACAGGGTAAACATAACGATTGTTAAATGAGAATTCACGTTCGGTTGAATCGCGTTCCATCACCCAGCCGGCAAATATAGCTATCAACAAACCACCGACAGGCAACATAATACTTGCCGTGAGAAAATCAATAATAATGAAAAGGCTTTGTTTAAAGAACCAGTGGTTTAACTCAAGATATTCCAAACCAAACCAACTAAATAATATCCGTAATATATCACCAAGAGTGGTTCCACTAAATGAGAATATTGAAGCAAGACCAATAAACCAGATTACCGTTCCGGTCCAAACAGTTGCTTTAACACGATGCATTTTTTTACTTTCAGTAAGCCAGGCAACGGTTGGTTCCATTAATGAAATGGCGGAAGTCCATGCTGCAAAAAAAAGTAACACAAAAAAAAGTGTTCCTATCAGCCTTCCTCCCGCCATATTGCCAAAAGCAATTGGCAAAGATTCAAAAATCAAGCCAGGACCTGCAGCAGGGTCAAGACCATTAGCAAAAACTAAAGGGAAAATAGCTAGACCGGCTAACAAAGCAACAACTGTATCGAGACTGACAATGATTAAGGCCATTTGCCCAATTGAAACGTAGCGATTCAAATAAGAACCGTACATCATAATCGCGCCCATACCTAAACTTAACGTAAAAAAAGCATGCCCCATTGCAACCATCATGGGTTTCCAGGTGAATATTTTTTCACCCTCCGCATCCATTAAATACTGACCCAATTGATCACGAGCATAAAAAAATTTATCGGCATCGGGCGTAAACATAAAATCGATAGCTTGTTCAAAGCCTCCTGAATTCATCGCATAAAAAACCAGAACAACTAGTAAAACAAAAAGAGCAGGCATGACAAAACTGATTGTTTTCTCTATTCCCCCTCGCACACCTTTAGCCACTGCGATTACAGTGACGCCCATAAAAAGAGTATGCCAGGCAAGTAATTTTTCAGGATCAGAAACCAGCGTGGTTAATATTCCTTTAACGCCATCAACCGTTTGCTGATTGAACATACCGGAACCTGCACGAAAACTATAAGCCATAACTTCACCGGCAATGACACTATAGTATGAAAGAATTAAACAACCTGCTGCCATGCCACTCCAGCCCAGCAAACTCCAGGACGGATGTGAACCTGCTTCCAACGATAATTGCAGCATGGTGTTAACAGGACTTTGTTTACCGCGGCGTCCTAATGCAATTTCTGCCAACATAATCGGAAGGCCAATTAGACAAATACAAATTAAATAGGCAAAAATAAATACACCACCACCATACTCACCAGTGATATAAGGGAATTTCCAGATATTTCCCAGGCCAACAGCTGAACCTACCGCAGCTAAAATAAAGGTCAGTCGATTTGACCATTCATGTCTCATTTATCACATCCTTTATTGACTTCGCTTTTAGAGTTCTTTCGCTCATTGCACTTCGCTTTTAGAATTCTTTCGCTCACTGCACTTCGCGATCTAACTCACCACTTTTTAATTTAGATAAATAAGTGGATAAAGCTTCTCTTACTTTGCCATGTAAAATATATAAACCAATAAAGTTAGGCAGCGCCATCGCAAGAATGAGTGTGTCACTGAAATTAAGAATATTACTTGCACTCGTTACTGAGCCGACCACAACAAATATTACAAAAATAATGCGGTATGCCATAGTTGAACTTTCACCAAATAAATAAGTCCAGCAACGTTCACCATAATAGGACCATGAAATCATCGTACTGTAGGCAAACAAGACAACTGAAATAGATAGTATGATAGGGAACCATGAAATAGCGGAGCCAAATGCCACAGCAGTTAATGCTGCACCTTCTCTATTACTAACAAGTTCGGCAGTATCAGGGCTGTTATAAACACCGGTAATAATAATAACCAGTGCCGTCATGGTACAAATCACAATGGTATCAATGAACGGCTCCATTAAAGCCACTATGCCCTGACGAACAGGGTACTTTACTTTCGCCGTTGCATGCGCAATGGCCGCCGAACCTATGCCAGCTTCACTTGAAAATGCAGCACGAGAAAAGCCTACTACCAACACTCCAATCAATCCACCCAACCCTGCGGCAGGGGTAAAGGCTTCAGTAATAATTTTACTAAATGCACCAGGAATCATTGTTGCGTTACTCAAAATTATCCAGAGACAGGCCAGTACATAAATTACCACCATCGAAGGTACAATCGCTTCTGCAGTATGTGCAATGCGTCTAATCCCACCAATAATGACAACGGCGACCAATGAAGCCATCACCACACCATAAATCCAGGGTTGCTCTGCTAATAAAGGTATTTGCAGTTTAACCGCGGTTAATGACTGACTCACCTGAAAAGCATTACCTGCACCTAGCGAACCACCAATCGTGAGAATACAAAAAATAATCGCTAGCACTTTACCCGTTTGTGACCAGCCTTTTTCTGCCAAACCACGCGAGAGGTATTCCATCGCACCGCCCATAATGTGGCCGTCTGATCTGACTTCACGGTACATTTGTGCAAGTGTGGCCTCAGTAAATTTTGATGTCATGCCCAAAAATCCTGCGACAATCATCCAGAATGTTGCTCCCGGCCCACCAATACTGATAGCAATAGCAACACCGGCAATATTACCCAGACCGACCGTTGCTGATAAGGCTGTAGTCAGAGCCTGAAAAGATGTGACTTCACCCTGTGCACCAGGAACAGCATATTTACCGCGCAGGATATAATAAGCATGACGAAACATTCGAAGATTAATAAAACTCATACGAATCGTGAGGAAAACCGCACCAATAACCAGCCAGGCAACAATAAAGGGCATACTGGGCTTGTTTGGATCAATTTCTGAGGGAACTACAAACTGGAAAACATCAAAAAAGAAAACATTTCCTAGATATTTATTAATTTCACCAAATAAATCATTCAAAGTCGATGTGCTTGCAGCAGGCTCTGCTGCCATTACTACAGCACTGGAAATCATGAGCAACATGCCCATTACTGATCGTTGCAGGTGAAAATTATTTTTATTATTTTTCACAATCTCTTCCCTTATTTCAGTTGGCTTTATTTTATGTGGCACAGTCGTTAACGGTTACTATACCGCATATTATTCGATAAGTGCTGCCTGGAAAGGTGTTCAGATAAGACTAAACTGCCAGATATGTAAATAGTCTGTATAATTGAGAAATATGAGTAACTCCAAAAAAGATAAAAAATCGAACTCAAATACCATTGTGCTCAACAAAAAAGCCCGGCATGACTTTATTCTGGGAGACCGTTTTGAAGCTGGAATCATGTTGCAGGGCTGGGAAGTAAAAAGCTTACGCGCAAAAAAAGTTCAAATCCGTGATAGTTATGTTTTCATCAAAAATAATGAAGCCTGGTTAAGTTCAACCGTCATAACACCACTTGAAACAGCATCAACTCATATACACCCTGAACCTCAACGTATGCGCAAGCTTTTATTAAATCGTGACGAAATAACCAAACTCAGTAGCGCCGTCGATCGAAAGGGTTATACATTAGTTGCCACTGCAATGTACTGGAAACACGGTCGTGCAAAATTAGAAATCGCCTTAGCTAAAGGTAAAAAAGAACATGATAAGCGCGCCACAGAAAAAGACCGTGACTGGAAACGTGAGAAAGCCCGCGTACTCAAAGCAACATAAAAGCTAACCTGTTAAATAGCCATGAACGGCATCAAGTTCATTGGCTATCAAAGTCATACCGCCTTACAGATTTTTACTCTTTTATTTTTGCCATACGCAAGTCGAAATAATAAAACTTAATTTATGTAAAGCGAGTAGCCACTTTTTAAAAAACACCTTAAGTGCCAATAAAATTTTGCGCCGATCAGTTTAAACTCTTAGACCATCAGAGAATAAGAATATTATTATATTGCAAAATTCAAAATTGCAAAATGCAAATAGCTTAAATTTTGTGCAATAATTTTCATTCAACGCTAATACTTACCTATATAATACGAATCAAATACATAGTTTTACTACAAGATCTAAGCGCTCATTAGCCGTTAAACAACGCGTAGTCAAAAATTAAAGACATTACTTATATGCAGCCAACTATTTCACATCAAAAAGGCTTCACTTTACTCGAGCTTATTGTTGCAATCGCAATAGTTGGTGTGATTTCGGCGATCTCGACTTCTGCACATACAGGTTATATTGATACCACAAATAATTCACAAGCAGTCTCACAGATAAGAATCTTATCACTGCTGATTGATGATTATGCACTTGAAAATGGTGAATACCCGGAAAGCCTTCGCGATATTGGAAATGAAAACATTAAAGATCCATGGGGAAATCCTTATGTTTATTTAAATTTAAACAGTAAAAATGGACCCGGTGACGATGAACATGGAGGCAGTGACGATGACGACAATGACCATGGGCGAAGTGACGATGATGACTATGAACATGGACGGAGCGACGATGATGACTATGAACATGGGCGGAGCGACGATGATGACTATGGACATGGGCGGAGCGACGATGATGACTATGGACGGAGTGAAGATAACCATGGAGGCGGCGGCGACACTAATATCAGTGCAGCACGTAAAGATGGCAGGCTCGTCCCTATAAACACAAACTATGACCTCTGCAGTTTTGGAAAAGACAATAAAAGTAAAGCACCATTGAGAGCAAAAGACAGTCATGATGACATAATCTATGCCAATGACGGCGGTTACATTGGTTTGGCAAGTGAATTTTAAATATGAAAAATTTTAAGCTTAATATAGAATTTTTTCAGAGTAAGGTAGCACGTCGAGTAACAGCGCTGTTTCTTTTATCTGCACTTGTTCCATTAATTACCACCGCATATCTATCAAAAACATACCTTACAAACATATTAATAGAACAGGGTTACACCAATTTACAAAATGAAGGAAAATATTATGTAATGTCCCTTTTTGATCGGCTGTTATTTGTTGAAATGCGATTAACTAATATTGCAAATGATATTAGCTCTCTTCCAAATAAAAAAATCATTCTACAAAATTACCAGGGCAATGAATTTTTATCACTAACAAAAGAAAAAATAAGTAAAACATCACTAATAAAAAATAGTTCTATAGAAAAAAATAATAAAATTAGTATTTATTCAAATACTGCCAGTAATGGCAAAACAAATATTATGATGTCATTACAATTAAAACAGCATGACAAAAATACCATCACCCGCCTCATAGCAGAAGTTAATCCGGAATATTTATGGAATACAACAGCTGAATCGCACCCCGCTTTCAATATCTGTATTGTAAATGAAGGCGGAGCAATATTTTATTGTTCAAAACCTGTTCCTGATACTATTACCTTAAACAATACCCAACGAACACAAACAAATAAAAAAATAGAACGCTGGACGTCTAGCGATGGAGATTATATTTCAGCAAGTAAAATGCTTTTTCTCAAATCGAAATTTAACTCTACAAACTGGAAAATAATAGTAACCCAGTTAGAAAAAGATGTGCTTTCACCCTCTTCAACATTTAATAAACTGTTTCCCCTGGTAATTATTCTTACATTACTTGTTGTACTACTTCTTAGCATGACACAAATACAACGCATACTTGTTCCGCTTAAAAAACTAATCAGCGGAACCAGTCGAATAGCTAACCGGAATTTCAATGAAAAAGTTTACGTAAAAAGTAATGATGAATTTTTTGACCTGGCACAATCCTTTAACGCTATGTCTGAACGATTAAAAAGACAATTTGCCTCTTTTACAATGCTATCTGATATAGATAAATTAATTCTATCGAACACTGATAGTGAACATATTTATTTTACTGTACTTAAATATATACAAAATGTTGCTCCATGTGATATCGCAAGCATTACTGTACTGGAACATGACGCTCCCAATATTGGTAAAACATATTTATCTGATCATGCTTTCGCAATACTAAACAGTAATAAAAGAATCGAACTTAGTGATGATGATATAAAAAAATTGCAATCGCCAACAAATTATAACGATATGTTACAGCAAGCCAAAGATCACCATTTTCTTGCCCCAATCAAACAATTTGGTTCAACAAATGTTTGCGTTTTTCCCGTTATAGTAGATGATTTCGTGTCTGCCATTATCAGCCTTGGTTTTATTTCAGAGATATCACTAAATGAAGAGGATATACAGCAAGTAAGAAACATTGCAGATAGAATTGCGGTTGCATTATCAGCGGTTGCCCGTGATAAAAAGCTATATGAACAATCACATTATGATAGCCTCACAAATTTACCAAACCGGCAACTCATCGGAATCCGCCTTGAGCAGGAAATAAAGCATTGTCAGCGTGAAGATAGTTCACTGGCAATTTTATTTCTTGATTTAGACCATTTCAAAAGAGTTAACGACACGTTAGGTCACACTATAGGCGACATATTATTAAAAGAAGTCGCAATAAGGCTTAAAGAATGTGTCAGAGAAACAGATACAATTGCACGTCTTGGTGGTGATGAATTCACTATTATGTTGACGGGCTCACTTGGTACCAGGGATATTGGTGATATAGCCGAAAATATTATTACCGCACTTGAAAAACCTTTCATTATTAATACTCATGAGATATTTATTGGAACATCAATAGGTATTTCAGTTTTCCCTAACGATGGTTTAACAGAAACTGAATTATTTAAAAATGCAGATACAGCAATGTATCGTGTAAAAGAGCAAGGTAGAGGAAAACATCTGTTCTTCGAAGAAAAAATGAACATTGAAGAAATGGAACGCGCAAACCTGGAAAGAGACATGCGTTTTGCATTAGAGCGAAATGAATTTATTCTTCATTACCAACCATTAATGGATATTAAAACAGGTAATATTGTTGGCACTGAAGCCCTTATACGCTGGCATCATCCTGTACATGGTCTTATCCCCTCTTTAAAATTTATACCTTTGGCTGAAGAAACAGGAATAATTGAAAAAATTGGTGAGTGGGTTCTTCGTACAGCTTGTAAACAATTAACACTATGGTCTAATAATAATATTGAGATCAACCGCATGGCAGTTAATGTATCAAGTCGTCAATTCATGCAACATGACTTTGAAGAATGTGTAACATCAATACTTAAAGACGAAAATATAGCTGCAAATAGATTAGAACTTGAAATAACCGAAACTTTATTAATGGATGAAAGAATAGATTCTATCAAAATTCTTGATAACCTGAGCAAGAAAAATATTCATTTATCAATCGATGATTTTGGTACAGGCTTTTCATCATTAAGTTATTTAAAACGATTCCCCGTTAACACCCTCAAAATTGATCGCTCCTTTATGCAAGATGTAACAAATGATGATGATGCCCGGAGTATTGTAAAATCTATTATTGCGCTGGCACATACACTAAATCTGAACGTAATTGCTGAAGGGGTAGAATCTGCCGAACAACTGGCTTTTTTAGTTGAAAATAAGTGCGATTTTGCCCAGGGTTACTATTTCAGCGAACCTGTTAATGCTGACGATTTTGAAACTTATTTCCTGAAACAAAACAATATTTTAAAATTCAAACATTGAAATAATTCAAACTCCCCACATATTAGATTAAAATATATCAGCCAATTCTGATATACTGATACCAGAACAACGTTTTATCTTGTTCTAATCTTAGGGGGCGACACGGCTTCGACGTGGATTGCGAAACTTAAGGTGCATGCCGAGTGACAGATTAGCTCGTAATAATAGCTGTAACACTTATAGTTGCCAACGACGACAACTACGCTTTAGCTGCTTAAACCCCAGTTTTAAAGCCCTCTGCCTGGCAAGTGCTTATGCTTCCAGATCACAGGGGTCATACTCATAAGATCGCGAGAAAAGTACGTCTGGGACGGATCCGCTAAAACTTACCAGAACAGCCGTTTGTGATCCCTGCCTGTCGGGCAGCAACCGGTTAAACTAAAAGACAGAATAAGCATGTAGAGCCGAAAGCGGAGAATTTGCGGACGCGGGTTCGATTCCCGCCGCCTCCACCATAAAAGCAAAAAGGCCACCTGATTTTTAGGTGGCCTTTTTACTTTTACCGGTTGCAGTGTGGATGAGAACACGCGTTACGGGTCGCAAACACGACGTTTGCGTTTCGCGGAAGCCAAGGAAGGCTGAGAGCGATGCAAACAGGACGTTTGCGTATTGCGAAGGCCAAGGATGGCCGAGAGCAATTCAGATTCCCGCCGCCTCCGTTACATCTCTTATTTTTAGAATTATTTATCTTTTATTTTTTTCAATCAGGATAATTAATCTATCTTCAATTAGTTTCTCAATTAGCCCAGCAACTAATGCATCCGCCATTATTTCATCAGTAGCATCAATATTACCTTTTGTTTTACCAGAAGCTTTATATGATATTTTTCCAGAGTATATATCCGTTATCTCCACTTTAAATTCTTCCCTAGGCTTTATTACTGAATAACCTCCTGAGCTTGTTGTGGTTGAGCCACCATAATAATTTGGTGTCGTCGTATATGTAGGTGGAACGTATGAAGAAGATGTATATGCATTAGTAAGAGTAATTGTTACATACCCATCAGCGCCTGTACCGACTATTATTTTAGCCGCTTCTTCATGTGAAAATTTTCTCGTAGGAGGAAATAGTTGAATTCCTTTGAATGTTTTTATTCCCTTTTCTTTTAATAGTCGCGCTATTTCATTTTCAACATACTGCTTTCTGTCTAAGTCTGAACTTAAATATTCTATGACAAGGCTTTTATAATGTTTATTTCTAAAGTCTGGGTCAATATAGCTGGTTAAAGTCGATGACGCACATCCAGAAAGAAGTAGTGTTGCAATTATTAATGCTGCTTTTTTCATGATGTTTTCCTTTATTACTCACAAATTGCCTGTATCAAACGAATATTACATTAATTCCAATGATTGTTTTCTTACACAACCTGATAATAATTCATAAAGCAATAAATTTGCCTGGCGTTTATGATTTGCATCCGTTTCTTTTTCACTGGAAAAATAAGGTGCAATTAAGCGTGTAATATTTTGATATGAAACCACATCGGCAACTTCCGCATCATGATAAAGACGGATGGTCATTGTAACAGGAGGAATTTTCGGACAAGCCGTAAAAGCAAGACTAAGTGAAATAAGTGTTGTATAGCGACTTACTTCCAAACAGCTTATTTTTACCCGCTTAAGATTATCACGGTAAATTAATACATCAGACGACAGATCAATAATCTCAGGAAAAATTTCCCTGAAATAACGATAGTTCCGATCAAAAAACCACATGGGCTCTTTATTACGTGTCTGTTCTATCGTGTGACTCAAATTTTTCGCCTCATCGTAAATACAACTAAACTAAAAAAATATAACTACATAATATATCGGCTTATGATTGAACATTCTTTAATTCAATGTCAACACTTTCAAAATAACAAAGCCTGATATTATCAGGCTTTGTTATTAAAACACTTTACAAAACTTTAAAATATGCTACTTGCGTTTTAAAATTTTCTCCAGTCGAGCCATATCATTAATAACACGCCATTCACCACCACCAGACTCAACTTTCAATTGCCAGTCTGCCAGTCTATCAAGGTATTCTTTTGGATCAATGTTATCTGAACGTAATTTAGTCACATTCAAGGCAACAACAGAATACCTGTTTAACGATAATGGAATATCACGTTTATAACCTTTACGTAACTCCTCCTTTAAATCTGAAAATATCAGAATTGTATTGTGACCGGTTTCCGCCTCATTCAAAAATTCGATACCCTGTAAAATACCACCGGTTATATCTGTGTAGGCACTGCCTTTTACGCCTTTCACAAACTTACTAATTTTTTCACGAAATACACGTTTTTGTTGATTCGTCATGCTGGGACGATCCTGGAATGTTACTTTAGCAACAATATCTTTTTCACTAAAACTACCGGTGTCAACACGGGCAACGGCAAATGAATCACCCGGGCCTAATTCAGAAAGAATATAATTAATCACTCTTTGTGCCTGTTTAAGCTCTTGAGTATACGTTCCAGACGTATCCATTAGCATATACACGCCGCGAGTATTAGGTACGACAACCTCATCACTGCATGACTGTAAAAAAAATGCAGCTACAACTAAAAATATCAAATAGGGTTTATGTCCTATTTTCATAATACGCCTCCAACGTTTGAACTTGATGAGCCGGTCTTTTTCTTACCGCCTTCTTTATTAAATAATTTTTCAATCCCGAGTGGTAAAAAAATAATGAAATCATAAGCATGAATAAATATTTTTCCTGATGACCTTATCAGATTACCCACTAACCTTAACCCCCACTCCAGTGCACGTAAGAAAGCAACCGTTGCGGTACCTAATACTGTACGCATTGAATGAATAAATGATTCGAGTGGAATAGCGACAAACGTCAAAGCAAACGGTAAAACAAAACCCAGCCCCATTTGCGCAGCAGTGGTTATCCATAAAGCTGAATTTTGAGTCACTACAACCCCACCGGTATCACTGAGTAACGCAAGTGTGGCCTGACTGTCCTCCATTAAAATTTCACGCATATACGCTAAACCTGCTTCTACCGTTGCAAGTGAAAATAAAAAGATAAACGTTATCCAAACCATTTTTATTCGCATCTTGTCATTTAAGGCTCCGATCACCGGGAATAATCGGGTAATGCGTAATGATTCCATTAAGAATAATCCCAGGGAAATTTCTACCAGAATAATAACAAGCGCAGCAACACTGGAAGTTTTAAAACCCATCAGCATGTCTGAACCACCGACCATTTCAGACATAGGTCGTGCAATAAGCTGGAAGTTAATAAACGCACCGCCAACCGCAATGGCAAGTACAAAACCGGCAATAAAAAATTGTGTCATGGATGATGATGACAACATACGTTGCGCTTTATCGGTACCTTTTAAAATCTCTTCATAATCATGCATTAAACGATCAATGGTGACTGAACGAAGCAATAAGCTATTTACCGTCTTATCAACATCTTGCAATGCTTTTAAAACATTGCGCCAGTGCGGCATCATTTTTTGTAATATCTGATGACGTTTACTACTGGCTTTGCGATATTCTTCTAACGCCCTGGTGCTTGATTTAACCAGAGACTGATGGATATCTTCCAGAATATTACCAACCGTTGGATCACCTTTTGCCGCAGGAATTTTTGCCACCGCTTCAACCGCCTTAACCCATGCAGGTGGCGTTGGAGGTACGTCAGTACTTTCCGCAAAACTTTCGTCAATCGCAGTAATTTCTTCATTCAAGTGACGATGTAAAGCAGGATATTCCGAGAGGTCTTTACGGACTGTTGCATCAATACGTTCAAATTCACGCTCAATGATGCGTTCAGTGGATTCACGGCCTTGCGCTAACAACACATCGCGATTACGTATGGTTAAAGAATTTTGTAATAATCTTACTGAGCGGGCACTCAAACGAAAAGCATTATGTAATGCTTCTGTAAGTGAAAGAATCCCTTTATGGGCATGATGACGAGCCACATAAAATACAATCATCAATAATACAAACCAGAGCGCACCTGATAGCCCAGCACTCGATGGTACAATCATAAATACATCATTAAACGTCATTCTGACCCCCTTTTACATACTGCCAATTACAGAAAACCGTTATTAATTAACGAGTTTAGCGAGGATAACCCGAATAAAACGAGAAATGCATCACAGATGTTGTCCCATTCTACATAATAGAGTCATATAGAATTTCTTATTTTTATAGACAATGATGAAAGTATAGTTGTTTATTTACTGTTGTCATGGTTAGTTTAATTTTTGTTTCAATGTTTGAAACAGTTCTCATTAAATCACATTATTTTATTTAATCGACCTGGTGCTTAAATATATCCTGTTGCCTTTCAAGCAAGCAGTACTGTCTGAGTCAGGTATCCACCACAACCCAACCGGTATAATAAAGTTAATTTTGAAGAAAAACTCATAACTTCTTGATATTTATATACTTAAAAAAAGCGCTAAAGTTTTTCTAAAACGAGTCGTTAACTGTTATGTAAAGTTAAAGTATCTCAGGAGTTTAACCCATGAATGATGTTACGAATACGAGTTCAAACGGGTCACAACCGGGCTCGAATCAGAACAACTCAATTAAAAACAAAAATGAAGAAAAGAAAAATAATCAGAGTCAAAATTCAGACTCTGTTGATAGCGTTCGTGTTGCTGAAGTACAAAGTGCTATTTCTAATGGCGAGTACACAGTTGACGCAAATCGTATTGCAGATAAAATTCTGGCCTTCGAAGATTTTATAAATAAAGAATGATACAACATTTCAAACATTCTCTTTTATTTGAAACTATTCTGACTTCCACTCAGGACATACAATAACCCCCTATCGTGTTCTTAAAAATGAAACACTAATCATGGAAAAATTAATATCGAAAAACGTGAAACTATTACTCTTAAAAAAATAACACTGACATAACACATTAAAATACCCTGTACATCACTCCCTGCAATTGAC
Source organism: Gammaproteobacteria bacterium (assembly GCA_030617815.1). Taxonomy (GTDB): domain Bacteria; phylum Pseudomonadota; class Gammaproteobacteria; order UBA6429; family Thiohalophilaceae; genus JAGLTQ01. Next base: position 4,193 of record JAUWUS010000033.1, on the reverse strand, counting down.
CTTGATTAAAAAGGCCTCAAGCGACTCTTTAAATATAGTTTTCATACATTACTATTGATAATATACTACATCTAGTTAGCCCTCGTAGCTCAGCTGGATAGAGCGGTCCCCTCCTAAGGGACAGGTCACACGTTCGAATCGTGTCGGGGGCACCATATATCCAAGTAATCAACCTATAAAAAAACCACCTGCAAGGTGGTTTTTTTATCTACTTATTCATTCATAGCTGACACGAGCACAAAACCTTTTCACTCTAAACGACGTGACAATATTCCAGCAATCCAGATTTAAATTTAATCTTTTTTACAAGTTGAAATACCGAAAGGTAAATATATTGGACACCAGGAAACAACTGTTGTGAAAAGAGGAATAATCCCAAGTGCACCCCACCAGGATTGATAATAAACACCAGCAGAAATTGCACCAATACCAATAAGGCCTCTTAGAATTCGATCTATTTTTCCCATATTATGTTTCATTTTATTATCCTCGTTTTGTGTAAGTAAATAAAATTTAAAGTCTTTTAGAATAACGAATTTTTGCATTAAATTTATCTGTTGGTAGTACACCAACAGCGCGTGGATAAATACTATCGTTAAGATACTTCATTTCTTCTTCAAGTTCACTTTCAGATAAATCTTTATACCAGGCTTTACGCTTGCCGTTGTCACCCGGTGACCAGCGATAACCTCGTTTCTTTAATACGTCTTTACGATCAAACGGCGCACCTTCTGCCCATAAACGAATATCAGTACGTCGTGCATTTTTCAATAACTGATTTAAAATTTGTTCTCCGCTCTTTGGGAATTTTCGACTTAAAATTTCAATTCCCGCCTGACAATCAATTGTCGCTCGATGACCTTCATAAAAGAAGCCAAATTTATAAGCAAGAAATTCAAGTTTGACGCCTTCAAAACCTTCTTTATTCCATTCTATATCTGCAATGGAACAAGCCCAGGCAATATCATTAAAGTCATCGAGTAAATTTTCAACAAAAGGACGATCAAAACGTGCATTATGGGCAATAACAATAACAGCCTCAGAAAGCATCTTTGATACCTGAGCCAGATCAATCGACTGACCTTTTACCATATCATCAGTAATACCGGTTATTTGCGTAATAATCTCCGGGATAGGTAAACCGGGATCCTGAAATGCATTATAAGCAGGTAAAAGGTTATAAATATTTCCTTCTTTATCAAACTCAAAAGGCACTAGTGCAAGTTCGATAATTTTATCTTCATCCGCATCCATACCGGTGGTTTCTGTATCCAGATAAATGCCTATCTTAATGTCATCTCCGGGGTTTTTATTATAAAACTCAACAGGCTCAAAACGTCTAATGACTTTGTAATCCCCTGTTTTAATCAGTTCCTCGGCGAGTTTTTCGTTGTGAGATTTATCCATTTTAGTCTTCTTAAATTTTAATTAGTTTTATCGTTTGATATTCATTATGCTGCAAAAAGAAAATCAGTGCCTTCCTCTTTTCCCATATCAAGCAAAGCTTGTCGCATTTCTGCACGAGCACCACGTGCGCCTACTGCACCAATAATTAAAGCATTGTTATTATCAGTATACTGATTTATTCCGCTAAAATGTATTACCGGTAAACCTCGCTTAATGCCGCCAACCCGATTTGGATTAACTTCAATAAACGCGTCTACTTCAACATTCAACTTAACTAAAACATCGTAAAGATATACACCCGTTGGTCCGGTTCCCCAGATTATCGCTTTGCGATGCTGCAAATGATGACTGCTCGCCAAATAGTAAGCCTTTGCCTGCATAAATAATTTATTATCATAACGGCTATCACGATGTGTTAAGCGTTGTTCATGATCGCGCCAGTGTAATAACACCCCTTCAGGTTTACCCATTTTAATGCCTAAAGCATGTGCACGTAACCACATATCATAATCTTCAGCCCATTCCGGATCTTGATAGCCATCTAATAATTCGTAACTTTCACGTCTAAAAAACGCTGTTGGGTTAGGAATTGGACTTTCAATAAAAAGTTCGCGTTCAATATCTTCAGGCAAACATAACTGGTTCAACCATTGTTCATAAAGTCTAAAACCTTCTCCTACAGCGAAATCACTGATTATTTTAATTTGTCCACCAGCGATACCAATTTCCGGATTTTTCTGTAAATAATTAAGCTGTTTATATAACCTTTTAGGTAATGAAATATCATCTGCATCCATACGCGCTATATACATTCCTTGTGCCTGCAAAAAACCGGTTTTCATTGCGGCAACAACACCGTGACCATCAGATGAAAAAAAACTAAGCCGTTCATCCCGCGTTAATTCTGCAGGTAAATTTTCAATCGCATTATCTGTGGAGTGATCATCGATTAAAATAAGCTCAAATAAAACATCCTTTTGCTTTAATATGCTTGTTACTGCCTCAGCAAGATAAATACCTGCATTATGCACAGGCATAAGAACAGAAATGAGAGAAGCCAAATGAGTCATTATTATTTAAATTAAACTCTAAAAATTAATCAGAGTCACTTTGCAAAACTACCAAGTAATTTATTTTTAGCTTTTTCATACAATTTTTTATTAATAAAGCCATTATCACTTAAACGTCGTAACATTTTCATTTCACCTGTTAATTGTTTTTCTTCATTAATATCCATATGACTACGAAATTGTTTAATACGTTCTTCAACTGAACCAATAAAAGAGCGAAAAATCTTTTTCGAGGGTTTTCCCGCGCTTAATATAATAATTGGAACGTGAGCCTTACGAGAATAAAAAACCTGTTTTACTGAAGTAAATTTCCAAAATTTCATAACACAGAACAACCCGCCAATCATGCCGATTAACAGGGTAACACTAAGGTAAATATTTTTATTTTCTTCCACATAATCCGGCAGAATATTCAATAGCAATAACATGAGCAGAAAAAAGATAATACTACTGAACAGCCATTTCCATGCAATAAATAATGTTTTTTTACTTTTATCTTGCAGCGAAAGAATATCAACTGAATAATTTAATTCCGGTTTTTTTCCCCTGCTTAAAATTTGTAGCTCGCGACCACCAATTAATTTAACCTGAATATCAAAACCTAAAGCATCTCTCTGCTTTAAAACCAACTCATTTTCAGCCATAACATCCCCTTTCTGCAAGGCACGACAACAAAATATTACCATTCTTTATAGCATGAAATAATATCAATTTCTGCATATCGACCTTAAAAACATCTCATTTTGAAGATAAGAAAAGACAAAACTGCGCATTTTAATCTCATGAAAATTCGTATTTATTCTTTTCTGGACTAATTTGTCTATGAGTCCGGATTATTAGATAATCCGGCTTTAACTCACACTATCTAATTAAGGTGCATTACACGTGAATAAAAGCTTTCTCACCAATAGTTTAGCTATTTTAGTCGTTATTACCGGTCTAATTACAAAAAATGAGCTTGTTTTAACTATCGGCTTATTTGCCCTGTCCGGCGCGATTACTAACTGGCTCGCCATTCATATGTTATTTGAAAAAGTTCCCGGCCTGTATGGCTCAGGTGTTATTCCAGCACGTTTTGAAGATTTTAAAATTGCCATCCGTAGCCTTATGATGGAACAGTTTTTTACCGAAGAAAATATTGACCGTTTTCTGCGAGTCTCCGATGGCATAAAACCTGATCTGCACCTGGCTCCCGTTATAGAAAAAGTTGATTTAAGTCCATCATTTGACACTTTGATTAAAGTCATTATGGAATCATCTTTTGGTAGCATGTTAGGCATGTTTGGTGGAGAAAAGGCACTAACACCATTAAAAGAACCTTTTATTAAAAACATGAAACAATCCCTGATTGATATGACTCAATCAGAATCATTTCTTGAGTTATTAAGGAACGAACTGGAACAACCTGATGTCATGAAAGACATTCGCGAAAAAGTCGAAGATATTATTAAACAACGTCTGCAAGAACTCACGCCACAATTAGTCAAAGAAATAATTCAAGCCATGATTAAACAACATCTTGGCTGGTTAGTTGTATGGGGTGGTGTATTTGGTGGGCTGATAGGTTTGCTCGCAGCCTTAATTACCATATAACTCCCCCCAAATGTTTCCCGATTTTTCATTAATCACTTTTTCAACTACTGAGCTTGGTCTGATTGCGCTGATATTCATCTGGACAGGCTTTGTTCGTAGTGGATTAGGCTTTGGCGGTGCTGC
>JAUWUS010000007.1 GCA_030617815.1 Gammaproteobacteria bacterium | reverse complement strand
ACAATATTCGTACCCGAGGTGAATACTCGGTTGAAGCCTGGGTGATTCCGGCAAACGTTGTGCAGCAAAATAAAAATATTATTTCATATTCAGGAAATGCAACTGAGCGTAATTTTACGATTGCGCAAAATGAATACCATTATCAATTTTATAATCGAGCGACAACCAGTAATAACAATGGTGATCCCGTGCTGGAATCGGCAGCTGAAGATCTTCAGTCGTCGCAACAACATATTATTATGAATTATGACCCGGTTAATGGCCGCCGTATGTATATTAATGGGGCGTTAATGCCGGATGTTGATGGTAATGATGTCGATGGTTTATTGACGGACTGGGATCCTAATCATGCTTTTATTCTTGCTAATGAATTAGGTACGTCAAACGGTTGGCAGGGAACCATTCGAATGGTTGCGATACACAACCGTGTACTAACGGATGAACAAATTCAACAGAATTTTAAAGCGGGTGTGGGTGAGAGGTTTTTCCTTTTGTTTAGCATTAGTCATGTTCCCGGAGTGCCTGCGGACAGTTATATCAAGGTTCAGGCAGAACAGTTTGATACTTATAGTTATTTATTTAATAACCCGGTTTATGTCAATTTAGGTGATCCTGTTCCAGCCATTAACTTTGTTATGAAAGGAATGCGAATTGGCATTAATGGTAAAGAAGCCATTGTCGGACAGTCGTTTATTAATTTAAAGACCGATGGATCAGATTCAACTATTACGGCTAACAATCAGGAAGTTTCACGATTGGGTTCAGTCATTCAATTACAGCAAGGTACCGAGACGGATGATTTTTTCCTCAGCTTTGAGAAGTTAGGTACACAAACGAATCTATTTGTTGTGGCAGCGCCTCCTCCTCTGGCAGCACCTAAGGATTTGCCTGGCCAGTCTGATATCGGGGTCAGAACATTTTCTGAGTTAAATGCAACCATGTCAGAATTAACCGGTGTACCAACCAATAATAGTGCTGTATTCGCTAAATACACACTGTTAAAACAACAATTGCCCGCTACTGAAGGTCTTACTGCTTTTGGACCAGCAAACATCATTGCTATTTCACAGTTAGCTTTTGAGTATTGTGACCGCATGGTTGAGGACACAGGCATTACCAGTTTGTGTGAAAGAACCGGAACTACAATTTCTGCAAGAGCATGTATGTTTGATACGTTTAACTTTTCGCAGGCAGCAACAACAGCATTTAATGTTACGGATAAGACGGCGGTTGCGAATGCTTTATATGACCGTATGATTGGTATTCCAGCGGCTGCTTTAGGTGCTGGTCTTATGAATGCACCAACCCGTGCAGAGGTGTTGAATGAGTTAATCGACAGTACAAACAATATTGTGGATACCCCGTCGGGTAACGCAGGAAACTTGGTTGATCGCTTGTTAACTCAAAGTTGTCCAACGGCTGAACTGAATTGTACGGCTTCAGGTTCGGGTACTGCAGAAATTGTAAAAGCAATGTGTACCTCAGTATTAGGCAGTGCCGCCATGTTGGTGCAGTAATGTTAACGATGAATAGAGTGTAAGGAAGTATTATCATGGCAAAGAAGAAAAATCGTACCCTTCATCCGGATGAGCCATTGTTACATGCTGATCATCCTCGTCCGGTAACTCGACGTGAATTTATTAGTCAGGGTTTTCTTGCTGGAACGGGTGCAGTACTTGCCCCATCAATGTTAGGCATGCTTGCAGGTACTCGGCAAGCACATGCCTTGTCTAGTGATTTAGAGGCATTAAAAGCAATTAGTGAATGCAATATTGTTGCCGGTGCGGATAAAATTCCTTTCATATGTTTTGATCTTGCAGGTGGGGCTAATTTCGCCGGTTCAAATGTACTGGTAGGCGGACAAGGTGGAATTCAAGATGCATTAACCTCTGCGGGTTATAGTAAACTGGGTATTCCCGGAGATCGATTACCTACTACTTTTTTAGCTACTGATCCTTTTGTGAATCTAGATCTCGGTATTCCTTTTCATTCTGAAAGCTCGATGTTAGCGGGCATTAAAATGCGTTTTACCAATGCTACTAATGTTAATGGTGCCGTGATTCCTGCTCGTTCAGACAATGATACCGGCAATAATCCACATAACCCGATGTATGGTATTAATAAAGCGGGAGCACGCGGCGAGTTATTAACACTTATCGGTTCTCAAAATTCTGTTTCGGGCGGTGCTTCGATGGCTCCGGCATCAATGATTGATTTATCGGTACGTCCTACCAAAATTGATAGGCCTAGTGATACACAAGGTTTAGTCGATACGGGTGAACTATCTGCAAAGATGGGGCTAGATAATGCAACCCGTGTTATGGAATCAATTCAGCGCATTAGTAAAAAGAAAATGGATAAAATGCAGACTAATCCAACGGCCAGTCCTGACCTTGATGATGTAGCAATTAAAAAGCAAGTGAAGTGTGCCTACGTGAAAAGTGCGGACATGGTGGAGTCATTTGGTGATCCTACTGCGTTAGATTCCTCCGCAGCTGATCCTATTATTAGTCAGATTTTTACCCCCGCAGAATTAGGTGATGCAGGTTCAGGTTCAAATGGCGATAGTGAATTCCGTAAAACGGCTGCTGTTATGAAAATGGTACTAAATGGTTATGCTGGTGCAGGAACCATAACTATGGGTGGCTATGATTACCATACCGGCAACCGTACCACGGGTGATGCACGTGACGTACGTGCGGGGCAATGTATTGGAGCATGTTTGCGTTATGCTGAACTACTCAATAAACCACTCATGATTTATGTTTGTAGTGATGGTTCACTTTCAAGTAATGGTACGCCTGATGCTGGTGCAGATGGCAAGTTAGTCTGGACGAGTGATAATTCTTCAACAGCATGTTCATTTTTTCTTGTTTATAAACCAGGTGGACGCCCCGTTCTTTTTGCTTCGGGTAGTGATGGTTTAACGGCTGCACAACATCAACAATTAGGTTGGTTCCGCCCGGATGCGTCAGTTGAAACGAGTGCAACACCTGCTGCAAACAATGTAAATTTACTGGTTGAAACTGTAATTTTGAATTACATGGCGCTACATGGTGAAACAGGCAACTTCACGGGAGCTACGGGAGTATTTCCAGAGCAGGGTATTGGTGATAATGCAATGCTGGATCGTATGACGGCCTTTGAGCCTATTGTTGATGGTAAGGCATCAATCCCTGTATGACCTAATATTACTTATTTAGCAGGTTGTAGTCCTGTGCTGTAATGCATCTGGCCATTATTATCAATAATGATGGCTTCTATATCTGTTAATGAAGCCACCAATTTCATCCCTGCTTCCAGCCCTAATATAAACACGGTGGTGGATAGCGCATCTGTTGTTGTGCTATTCGGGCCTAAAATACTCACACTTCTTAACTCTCGTGCAGAGTCTCCCGTACCGGGTTTTATGATGTGGTGGTGGCGAACATTATTTTTTATAAAAAAACGCTCATAATCACCTGATGTAGAAATAGCGGTTTGGCTTAAGGGCAAAATAACGGCCGAGGCATTTTTTTTTCTTGGATGACGTATTCCCACGTACCATGGCCGACCATTTTTATCTCCCATAATACGAGTATCACCACCGGCAGAAATCATCGCTTGTTTTATTCCAAGTTGCTGCACTATTCTAATCGCGCTATCAACGGCGTGGCCTTTTGCGATGCCGCCTAAATCAATTCGGGTTCCTGCCCGGGTAAAGAATATTGTTTTATTTTTTTTGTTAAGCCGGATGTTTTTATAATTTATTTTGTTTAAATTTTCAGAAAGTTCTTTTGCTGTCGGTGTAATTTTTTTTCTGTAATCATACAAGCGACCCACACTGGCAAAAGTAATATCAAAAGCACCGTTGGATAATTCTGAAAACTTTAGAGCTTGCTGAATTAAATTAAAAAGCTCGTTACTGATTTTTAGTGGTTGTTTTGTTGCTTGATGATTAATTAAACTTAGTTCGCTTTCTTTTTTAAATGGGCTCATTAAGGCATCGATTCTGCGCATTTCAGTAAACACGTGTTTTATGGCGTTTTCTGCGGTAGTTTTATCGCTATGCCATAATTCAACATGAATCGAAGTGCCCATAATCGCGCGATCAGCTTTAAACCATTCGGCGGACACAGAAGGGGATAATGAGAGTAATAATAAAATTACTAATAAATTGTTTTTTATTAAAATGTTAATCAGTTTGTTGTCCTAAGCGATTGCGTTCTGAAACAACACTATTATGCACCGAAAAATGCCCTTGTTTTCTATCGGCAAAAAAGTGTTTTAGTGTTTTTTTTATGGTTTTAAAAGCCAACTGTTCCCAGGGAATTTCATCTTCATTAAACAGTTGTACTTCAAGACTCTCAGAGCCGGCATAAAAATCCAAATCGAGTAATTTTGCCCGATATAATACATAAATTTGATTGATGTGCGGCAAGCTGATTATGCTATAAATATTTTCGATTTCGAGGTTGGCATTGGCTTCTTCACGTGATTCACGTAAAGCGGCTTGTTCAAGTGTTTCCTGGTTTTCCATGAATCCCGCAGGCAAAGTCCAAAGCCCGTAGCTGGGTTCAATGGCACGTTTGCAGAGTAAAACCTGCTCATTCCAAACAGGCAGGCAACCGACCACCAGTTTAGGATTTTGGTAATGGATAATGTCGCAGTGTTCGCAGATATGACGGGGCAGGTTGTCCCCTTCAGGAACGCGGTGAACAACAGGTTTTCCACATTCGCTGCAAAACTTCATAGCGTTAAGCTCTCAACCATGCAGCCCATTCAGTATGGGCTGAAATGTCTACATTATCTTGTTTTGCCTGAGATTGTAGAAATCGTTGTAAATCCTGCAATAAATCACTGTCCATGAGCGCTGGCTGCTCAATAATTTGCAAATGTAATAGTGAATAAATCAATTTTAATTCGGCTAAAGGATACTCATTAAGTTTTTTCATAGTTAATAACTATTTACTTTTTGCCGCCTTGTGGGCTAAAACCATCAGGTAGTTTGCCCTGATCACCTTCATCAAAAAGGAAACCTATCATATGTTGTTCAATCACTTCTAAACTGGCTGGATCAGCAGTATTTAGGCTATTTTCATTAATAATCGAGGTTAAGCGTTCTAGCCATTGCTTCCAGCCTTCGTCTGAAATTTCGTTAAAAATGCGTTCACCTAACTCACCGGGGTAGGTGAAGGTTTCCAGACCGGGTGCTTCTTTTTTTAATACTTTGCAAAAAACCATGCGTGACATAATGATATTCCTCAATATCTAACACTAAATATAGCGAGAGTCAGAACCTGTGTTAGAATGTATACAATAAGACTCGGGTATTTGATTCATTATTATCCGATTTTAGCCAGATTGATTCAAGCCTTACAAGGCAGGAGAATGAGCATGAGTTTTAACACAGCACTGATGGAACACGAAGTCCGTTTATCCGATAGCGCAGCCGCACAAATGGCGCAAATCGTGAGTTCCGCTGAAGATAATGTTGAAGGTATTCGTGTCTTTGTTTCAGGTGGTGGTTGCAGTGGCATGACCTATGGCATGACTTACGCTGAAGCTGCTTTACCAACAGATAAAATTCACGAAGGTGAAGGTTTTAAAATGCTGGTTGATGCCGTGGCGTTAGGTTATTTACAAGGTTGTGATATCGACTACGTTGAAAATGGCTTAAATGCTTCTTTTGTTTTTAACAATGTCTTCCAAAGCGTTGGTGGTTCCGGTGCCTGCGGTGGTTGTGGCGGCGGCGGTGGTGGTTGTGCTTAAAGTTAAGTTAAGTACAACACTCTACTAATTCATGTTATCTCGATCCTCCCTGGCTTCCTCAAAGCTGCGGGATCGGGTGCTTATTATAGCCCCCCATGGTAGTTATCGAACATCACCTTTTATAAAAGCAGCCAACCAACTCAATATTGATGTCCTGATTGCGTCACAAGGTGAGCACTCTATTGTCTCTGATTATGTGCAAGGTTTGCATATTGATTTTCAAAAGCTCGATCAGTCTGTTGCAATAATTTTAGCCGAAGCAAAAAAACAGCCTTTTACTGGCATCATTGGCACAGATGATGTGACCACAGAACTCGCAGCATGTATTGCAACTAAACTTGAATTACCGCATAACGATTCGCAAGCGGTTAAAATTGCACAGCGAAAAGATTTAGCGCGGTTAAGTTTAAAAAATGCGGGTGTTAAGATTCCTCAGTTCGATTTATTAACAACAAAATCGTTATCCCAACAAAATATTACCGTTAACTATCCTGCAGTAATAAAGCCGGTTGCTTTATCGGCAAGTCGTGGTGTGATTCGGGTTAATAATTTTGCTGAATTGGAACAGGCTGTTGCCCGTATAATAAAAATGTTAGCAACTGAGTTGCAAATAGAAGAGGTTATACGGGAAACGTTGTTACTCGAGGAATTTATTCCGGGAAAAGAAATTGCTGTTGAAGCGATGTTGTATAACGGTGAGTTAGATGTGTTAGCTATTTTTGATAAACCGGATCCTCTAGACGGCCCTTTTTTTGAAGAAACGTATTATTTAACGCCCACTTCTTGTGCTGAAGAAATTCAACAAGAAATTAAACAAACAGTTCTTGAGGCATGTCAGGCCTATGGCTTAAAAGAAGGGCCTGTTCATGCGGAATGTCGTATAAATGAAAAAGGTATCTGGATTTTAGAAGTAGCTGCACGCACCATTGGTGGACTGTGTGGCCGTTTATTGAATTTAGGAACCGGTTACTCATTAGAACAGTTGGTATTGCTGCACGCGATGGGCAAACGAGTAGAGATTAAAACCATTGAATCTGCGTCTGGGGTCTTAATGATTCCTGTCCCGCAAGCGGGAATATTAAAAAGAGTAGAAGGTTTGCTGGAAGCTCAGCGTATACCTTATATAAGTGAAGTGGGCATTGAAGTGCGAGAGGGTTATGAGCTTATTCCTTTACCTGAAGGTAGCAGTTACCTGGGTTTTATTTTTGCAGATGCACCGACTGTGGCAAAGGCTGAGCAGGCATTAAGAGATGCGCATGCTTGCTTAAATATTGTGGTAGCACCTTTGTGGAAAATAAGCGGTAATGTAACAAAAACGAAGCAGGTAGCATTAGCGTGATTAATGAAATGAAAAACATTAAAGTAGCCCCTGGAAGATATCAATTGCAGGAAACACGGTTACAGGAAAAATTAGCGGATGGTACAACTCGTTGCCATCTCTGTTTATGGCGTTGTAAGTTAAAACACGGGCAACGTGGTTTTTGTCAGGCGCATGTTAATCGAAATGGTACTTTGTATAATTTATCGTATGGCATAATTTCTGCGATTGATGTGGGAGCGATAGAAGATAAACCCGTTAAACATTATCGCCCTGGTACAAGAGTGATGTCGGTAGGCAGTTATGGTTGCAGTTTTCGTTGTGATGGATGTCATAACCTCGACATATCATGGGGGGTTAGTGCGCTGGATGATTTAGCTAAAGGCGAATCAACCTCTGCTTATGCATCGCCACAAGAACTGGTTGATGCCGCTAAACGTTTAGGGGTGGAAGGTATTGCCTTCACTTATTCTGAACCTGCGGTCTGGTTAGAGTACGTGATTGATGTCTCTATTTTAGCAAAAGAACAGGGTTTATATACTTTGTATGTTTCCAATAGTTTTGTTACCGATGAAGCCTTAGAACTGATGGCGCCGCATGTTGATGTTTTATGTTCAGATATTAAAAGCATGGACGATGCTTTTTATTATGATATTTGCAAGTTGGCGAAGGTTGATAATATATTGGCTTCAGTTAAAAAAGCGTATGAATTAGGTATGCATGTGGAAACCCGCACCAATATTATTCCCGGAAAAAATGATAATGCTGAAGTTTATCGAAAAATTGCTATATGGATAAAAGAACATTTAGGCGCTGATAGTCCCTGGCATATTACGCGTTTTTTTCCAGCTTATAAATTAAGTCACATACCAATGACGCCATCAGAATCTCTCTGGCAAGCGTATGATATTGCCAAAGAAGTTGGCCTGACAAATGTTTATGTTTATGATGATAAAGGCTGTGATTGTGCTGAGCAGAACATGCCAGTGAGTCAATATTTGAATGGCTCGGAAGAAGAAATTTATAAAATTAAAAAATGTGCCGCATCGTGTTGCGGGGATGAAGGAATCGTAGTCAAAAAATTTGAACCCGAATAGTGAGATACTAGATAATGTCGTCTCACTATCCGTGTAATTACATCAGGTACTTTTACATAAACTTTAAATTTAAATAATCATGGCATTTAATATTTTCGCGTTATTAAAACGTCTCCCTTTTATACCAGAGAAAAAATTTCTGGAGTGGTACCCGCCTTTTTGGTTAATGGGGGTTAAGGTGTTGGAAATAACAAACAATGGACGAGTGGTTCGCTTAAAGCTGCCTTTAACCATGTTTTCAAAAAACATGGGTGATAGTATGTTTGGTGGTTATCAGGCGGCAGTTGCTGATCCAATTGCTGCGATAGTTTGTGCTAAAATTTTTCCTGGACATGAAGTGTGGACACGCTCACAGCATATTGATTTTCAGCATGAAGGAAATTCTGATCTTGAGCTTCGTTTTGAGTTGAGCGCTGAAGTTGAGCAACAAATAAAGGACGATTTAGCAAAAAAAGGGCGAAGTACCCCTACGTTTGAATACGGTTTTTATCGTAAAGATGGTGTACGCTGTAGCAAGATAGTGAATACCGTTGCGATAAGGCCGCGAGGATACCAATTTCGTAAAGAAGTTAAAAGTGTAGAAAAATTGAATAAAAATAAAGGATAGATTAGTGAGTAATACCATTCACCCCACAGCATTGGTTTCAGATAAAGCACAGCTTGGTAAAGGCAATGTGATTGGTGCTTTTGTTGTCATTGAAGACGATGTTATCTTGGGGGACAACAATATTTTACTCAATGGTGTGGTATTAAAATCAGGCTCTAATATTGGTAATGAGAACAAAATTCATGAATACGCAGTTATTGGTGGTTTGCCACAAGATTTGAGTTTTGATGCTGCCGTTTCTTCTTATGTAAAAATAGGCAGTAAGAATACGCTTCGTGAATTTGTATCGATTAGTCGAGCGAGTCAGGAAAATAAAGCCACAGTGCTTGGCGATGAAAATTACCTGATGAATCAGGTTCATCTTGGACACGACTGTGAGCTGGAAAATAATGTGATTATTGCGCCAGGGACTGGATTGGGTGGTTTTGTCTCTGTTGAGGATAAGGCGTTTATATCGGGTGGTGTTATGGTGCACCAATTTGTTCGTATTGGTCATTTAGCTATGGTGGGTGGGAACGCTAAAATTACTCAGGATGTACTGCCTTTTATGATGCTTGATGGTAATCCGGCACATGTTGGTGGGCTAAATAAAGTTGGCTTGCGTCGTGCGGGGTTTAAAGTTGACGATATAAAAGTATTAAAAAAAGCGTATAAACTGCTATTTAATCATGACTCTAAACTCGAACAACGTTTAAATCAGCTTTCTCAGCTGGATCATGTATCTGCACAGCATCTGCTTTCCTTTATTCAGGCTTCAAAACGCGGTTTTCACCGTAATAAAGCCTGATTCTTTAATTTCAACTTTGTTTTGTTACTCCTAAGAAGGTAAAATACCGATTTTATTGAAGCCGGAAAGCGTTGGGAGTTTAAAAGTCCTGCTTTCGTTAATATCTTACTTTTAGATGAAAAGGCTACAGAATTTTAAATTTTTGAGATTAAATATGTCAGATAAACAAAACAGTTATACCCGTGAAGAAATTCTGGACTGTGGTCGTGGCAAGTTGTTTGGTGAAGGCAACGCCCAATTACCATTACCGCCAATGTTGATGATGGATCGTATTACCAGTATTACTGAAGATGGTGGTGAATATGGTAAAGGGCAAGTTGTTGCTGAGCTTGATATTAATCCTGATTTATGGTTTTTTGAATGTCATTTTCAAGGCGATCCCGTTATGCCGGGTTGTTTAGGATTGGATGCAATGTGGCAATTAGTTGGCTTTTATTTAGGCTGGATGGGTGGTCCGGGTAAAGGTCGTGCATTGGGTTCAGGAGAAGTAAAATTTTCTGGCCAGGTGACACCAAAAAATAAAAAAATCACCTATTACATTGATCTTAAGCGCGTGATTATGCGCAAATTGTTTATGGGAATTGCAGATGCACGCATGGAAGTGGATGGTCGCGTGATTTATGAAGCAAAAAATTTACGTGTAGGTTTATTTACATCGACTGAGGATTTTTAGAACATGGCCGAGCGGCGTGTAGTAGTCACCGGACTGGGAATTGTCTCAAGTATCGGTAATAACAAAGAAGAAGTTGAAGCGTCTTTACGAGCAGGACGTTCAGGTATTGTTGCCAGTGAAGTTTATGCAGAAATGGGTTTTCGTTCCCGCGTACATGGCACATTAAACATCGACCTTAAAGAATTAATTGATCGTAAAGTTAAACGTTTCATGGGCGATGGTGCGGCTTACAATTATATTGCGATGCAACAAGCTATTGAAGATGCTGGTCTTGATGAAAGTCAGGTTTCAAATGTTCGTACTGGTTTAATTGTAGGATCAGGTGGCCCTTCGACAGAAAATATTGTTCTCGCAGCAGATACTATGCGTGAGAAAGGCGTGAAACGTGTCGGGCCTTATATGGTGACACGCGGTATGTCGAGTACGAACTCTGCTTGTCTGGCAACACCATTCAAGATTAAAGGTGTTAACTATTCAATTACTTCAGCCTGTTCAACCAGTGCTCATTGTATTGGTAATGCTGCTGAACAAATTCAACTCGGAAAACAGGATATGGTGTTTGCCGGTGGTGGCGAAGAACTGCATTGGACACTTTCGGTTTTATTTGATGGCATGGGCGCGATGTCATCTAAATATAATGAAACACCTGAAAAAGCTTCACGTGCCTTTGATGTGAATCGTGATGGTTTTGTTATATCTGGTGGTGGTGGTGTTTTAGTGATGGAAGAGTATGAGCACGCTAAAGCACGCGGTGCAAAAATTTATGCTGAACTTGTTGGTTATGGCGCAACATCCGATGGTTATGACATGGTTGCACCATCAGGTGAAGGCGCAAAACGTTGTATGCAACAGGCATTGGCAACAGTCCCGGAAAATGCAAAAGTAAGCTATATTAATGCGCATGGTACAAGTACCCCTGCTGGTGATATTCGTGAGCTAGAAGCAATTAAAGAAGCTTTTGGCGAAAACATGCCTTACATTGCTTCAACAAAGTCATTAACCGGGCATGCTTTAGGTGCTGCGGGAGTGAATGAAGCGATTTATTCATTAATTATGCAGGAAGGTGGTTTTATTGCCGCATCAGCAAATATTGAAGAACTTGATCCTGATGCAGAAGGTTATCCTATTGTACGTGAGCGTATCGATAATGTTGAATTTGATTGTGTTATGTCAAACAGCTTTGGTTTTGGTGGGACTAACGCCAGTTTAATCTTCAAAAAAATATAATCATTACACATTTCATATTTTACGCTCTAGCTGCGTTAAAAAAGATTTCAAAAAACTCATTTACTCTGTGTAAAATCTGTTTCTTGAAATCTTTTTTGCCTTACTAGAACGAAAACTATTTCTTGTGTAAAGATTATAATTAGATGTTCTAAAAGTAATGACTATGTTGAATAGCCTGTACTTTATTATTTTTTCTCGTTAGTTTCTTTCTTCTTTTTTCGCTTTATTTTCTGCGCATGAGTATAGGCAGACGGTTCGATATCAATGGAATCAATAATTCGCATTTCATCTAAATCAAAAATAACCGTGACCCATTTTTCACGTGAATGTAAGGCTAAATAAGATATATTCGTTTTAGCTGTGCCAGTGACTAATGAACGTTGATATAGTTTTTTTAGCTCTGGCTTATCTTCAACATACTTTTCTATGTTCATTGAATTTTCTTTTAAAACAGCAGCCTGTTCTTTGCCAAATTTTTTATAGTATTTAGATAATAAATAGAGTGGTTTTTTTGCCTGCATTGATTCATTTAGGATTTCTGATAATTTTTCTTTAGGAACATCAATGTAAATTAAAATGGGCCAAGTATCTCCAAATTGTTTTAGTTCTTTTGCTGTGATGCCTTGTTCGGCGAGCTGATAAGCAGGAACCGGGGTGAAGAAATCGATGGTGTAAATAACTGCGGCTGGGCGTTCATTATACGTGGTCCAAACACCCCAGCTTAATGCTAAGACCTGCACTAAGGCGATCATGCTTAAATCAAATTTTAATCCTGGTTTTCCGGATTTGAAGACGATTAAGGTTAGAAGTGGGCCTAATACAAGGTCAACACCCACAATAATGCGGATTACTTTCCAACCACCATCGGTTGAAAATAAAGGTTCGGGATACCACTGAACCAGAATAAAATAGAGCAAGAAAAAGAAAATTAAAAGGCTGATGGAGAAGTGAATGGCAAAAGCTTTAAATCGACTCATTATTTATTCCCATGGTTTGAATATTTTTATTAGACCCTTTTTACTGTATGCATCAGTAACTTGCAATAAAATATTCGACTAAATAAAATTCATATATTTAAGGTCACAAAGTGAAATTGAATAAGAAACATTATCGGTTGATTGTTGAGCTAACTTTAATTTTAGTGATCTTATTCGCTGTACGGTTATGGGTTCAACGTGATGTTGCCTCTGGTACAGCGCCGAATATCAGTGCTTTTATACTGGATGGCCAGTATTTTGATCTTTATCAGAACAAAACCAGACCCATGCTGGTTCACTTTTGGGCAACCTGGTGTCCCGTTTGTAAATTAGAACAATCAAATATTGAAAATATAGCACTGGATCACCCTGTGATAACTATTGCGATGCAATCAGGAGATGATTATGAGCTTAGCCAATTTATGCTGGAAGAAAAATTGTCTTTTAATGTAATTAATGATGAAAGTGGCATGTTGAGCAGGAAATATAATATTAGAGGTGTTCCAGTTTCTTTTATTGTCAATAAAGAGAATAAGATTGAATTTGTTGAAGTGGGTTATACCACTGAGCTGGGTTTACGAATGCGCCTATGGTGGGCTGGATTGTAATCGAGATTTGTTTTATTTAAAGATAAATTTATTTTTTACTTATCTGGCGAAGCGCTTCCTGGAATTTGTCCCGGGCATTAATAGCCAGAAATTTAAGCAAAGGTTTTATGTGATAAAGAATAGAATCAATTTTAGGTAGAAGTTCCTCAGGTTTGTTTTCTTTAAGCTTTTCGAGTAATTCAATAATATTAATATCTTCGGGTGGTTTGTTAGCAGCAGTTTTATTTGTTGATGTATGTGCGATGAGGCGGTTGCCACCTGCTGAAATTGCCTGGGCTAAATATTTTTCAGTTTCAGAGATAATATCTTTAAATATTAATTGAGAAGTTAACTCTGGTTCATAAAGCCCGGCACTAATAGTAAGTTTAATAGTTCCCCCACTTTCTGGCAGCTTGTAATTTAGATTTTGAATTTCTTCACGGATGCGTTCAACAAGGTTTGTTGCATCATCCATGTTGGTTTCTTTTAAAATTAAGGCAAACTTTGAAACCCCAATACGTGCAATAGTATCTTCCTGACGTACATGCTTAGAAAATTCCCCACCAACTGTTTGCAGCAGGTGTTCCATCGCTTCTTTGCCGTATTTGATAAATAGATTATTAAACCCATCAATATCCATGCGGGTGATAATAAATTGACCACTATGGCGATTGGCATAAGAAAGTATTTCTTCACCAACTTTACAAAAATACTGCTGACCACCTAAGCCGGTTATTGCATCAGTGGTTGCCTGGTTTGCAAGTTTGTCTGATGTTTCACTGAGTTTTGTTGCTGTTTGTTTATGCGTTATATGTGCTTTTGCACGTGCTTGTAGCTGTATTGAATCAAATGGTTTGGTTATGAAGTCATTCGCGCCTTTATCCAGCGCTTCCTGCTTGGCATCATCATCATCATCGTTACCGGTAATAATGATAACGGGCATTTCATTTAAACGTTCATCGTCCGATGTACGCATGCGTTCAAGCAAACCGTAGCCATCAAGAAAAGGCATGGAGAGATCGGTGAAAACGACCTGGATTGAGTCATCGTTTAATAATATAGTCCATGCGTCTTCGCCATTTTCAGATTCGACAACATCATAATCCTTACTAAGAACTTTAGTCATCGCGCGACGCATTACGCGGGAATCATCAACAGCTAAAATGCGTGGTTTTTGCTCTTTTTCTGACAATGTTTTTACCTGAATTCCACTATATTTACTTTATAATCTTACATATACGGGGAGTTAAATTTAATAACCCTTCATAAAGAATGACAATTTAATACATATGAGCATAACGGTTTATTTTTGCTATGCCAAGCGTATGAGCCAATAAGTTAAATATAAACATGCGCTTACGGGGTATAATTAATAGTTTTTTTAATTGAGGTGAATAATGGGCTCACATTTTAGTATTAACATGAATCTTAAAACGATCATTGGACTCGTATTTTTATTACTGACAACGCTGGTCGACGCAAGTGATGAGGCGGAAAATACTATTCAGGCTGAACGTTATCGTCAGGCAGGACATCCGGCAACAACACCGGCCACGTTTAATGATTTATCCTTTGATAAGAATGCAGCAATCAGAAAGCGTGTTGCCAGTAATCGTAAAACACCTAAAAATATATTATTACGTTTAGCCCTCGATCCGGATCAGGCGGTAAAAATTGCTCTTGCCACCAATCTTTCAGCTGCGGATGATGTTTATCTTATTTTAGCCCGGGACTCCATGCAGGCAGTACGTAGTGTTGTTGCACGCTTTGAGTATGTGCCTGTTGTTGCGCTTGAAATTCTGGCAAAAGATGAAGACGTGGATATTCGGTTGGAAGTTGCCAGTAATTTGAATACGACTAAAATAATTTTAATTCAATTAACACATGATTCAGATAACAGCGTAAAAGCCGTTGCAGAGCAAGCCTTGCAGCGTTTATTGGAGGATAAATTGGATAAGTAGCAGTAAAATCGTGTTTAACAACTTTCAGGTCAATTAATATGCAGTCAATGCAACAGCTTCTCGATATTATGCGAGCCTTACGTGATCCGGATTCGGGTTGTCCCTGGGATCTGCAGCAAAATTTTCAATCACTCATTCCATACACTATAGAAGAAGCGTATGAAGTCGCTGATGCGATTGAACGAAATGATTTGGATGATATTAAAAGTGAACTAGGTGATTTGTTATTTCAAATCGTTTTTTATAGTCAGTTGGCAAGTGAGCAACACGCTTTTAATTTTAACGATGTCGCACAAGTGATCAGCGATAAACTGACAAAGCGTCATCCGCATGTTTTTGCAGGTGAAAAAATTAACAATGCACAAGAACAAACAAAAGAATGGGAAAAACTAAAGCAACAGGAGCGTAAAGCCAAAGCAGGAAAAAACTTAGCTGGCTTGAGTCATCTCGATGACGTAAGTCGCACCTTACCATCCTTAATGCGTGCCGAAAAACTGCAAAAACGCGCAGCAAGAGAAGGTTTTGACTGGCCAGATATAAAAGGTGTGATGGCAAAAGTCCATGAAGAATTAGATGAAGTACAACAAGAACTCGATGCAGACATACAAGAACAGGCAAAACTGGAAAATGAAATTGGCGACCTCTTTTTTAGTTGTATTAATTTATCTCGCCATGCCGGGGTTGATGCTGAGCAAAGTTTACGCAAAGCAAATTTAAAGTTTGAAAGACGATTTCGAGAATTAGAAAAAAAAGCCTCAAGTAAAGGATTTCAAGTTAATGAAATGACGACAGATGAACTTGAACAATTTTGGCGTAAGGTAAAATTAGAAGAAAAATAAATGCACCAAAAAGGTAAACGGGCTATAAATAGAGGGTTAATTGCACAAGAGTAGTGCGCTTATATTTTTTGGTGCAAAAAGTCTTTATTTCCTTTGCATAATTCTTTTCTTATCCCCAACATGGTGCGAAAATCAAAGTACAAAAATAAATAAAACACTTTTTCTTGGTTTTAGGGGACTCTAATGGAAAATATTAAAACAGCAACTGATGTGTTGTTTATCTTGCTTGGTGCCATCATGGTGCTGGCCATGCATGCAGGTTTTGCTTTTTTAGAAGTTGGAACCGTTCGTAAGAAAAATCAGGTTAATGCACTGGTTAAAATTATTGTTGATTTTGCCGTTTCAACTATGGCGTATTTTTTTATTGGTTACGGTATCGCTTATGGTTTTGATGGCATTGGCTTTTTTGAAAGTGCAGACGCGTTGAGTAAAAAGAATGGCTATGAACTGGTGAAGTTTTTCTTCTTACTGACTTTTGCTGCGGCTATTCCGGCCATTATCTCCGGTGGCATTGCAGAACGTGCGCGTTTTTATCCTCAGGTTGCGGCGACCTTTATTATCGTTGCGCTCATTTATCCCTTCTTCGAAGGCATGGCCTGGAATGGTAATTTTGAGATGCAAGCCTGGCTCTCGGCAACCTTCGGTGCAGAATTTCATGACTTCGCGGGTTCTGTTGTGGTTCATGCTATGGGAGGATGGATTGCGCTTGGTGCGGTAATTTTACTTGGACATCGATACGGTCGTTACGGTAAAAATGGTGAGGTTTATGCTCACCCACCATCAAGTATTCCTTTTCTTGCGCTTGGTGCCTGGATACTGACGGTTGGCTGGTTTGGTTTTAATGTGATGTCGGCACAAACGATTGACGGGATTGCCGGGCTGGTTGCTGCAAACTCTTTAATGGCGATGGTTGGCGGTATTTTGGTTGCGACTATCGTTGGGCGAAATGACCCCGGTTTTGTGCATAATGGTCCTTTAGCCGGTCTTGTGGCGGTATGTGCAGGCTCTGACATTATGCATCCATTGGGCGCGTTGGTTACGGGTGGTATCGCGGGTGGCCTGTTTGTCTGGACATTTACCCTGGCTCAAAACAAATGGAAAATTGATGATGTGCTGGGTGTTTGGCCGTTACATGGTTTGTGTGGCGCATGGGGCGGTATTGCGGCAGGTATTTTTGGTGCCGCTGCATTGGGCGGTCGCGGCGACAAATTGGAAGCGGGCTTTAGTTTCATGTCGCAACTCATGGGGACACTTATTGGCGTTACCATTGCCTTAATAGGCGGTTTTGTTGTTTACGGCGTGGTAAAAGCGTTAGTGGGTATTCGCCTGAGTCAAGAAGAAGAATATCAGGGCGCAGATTTGAGTATTCATAAGATTACTTCGGAAGCTGATGGTTAACGGGTTTTAATATTAGTTAAAAAACGGCGTTTCAATTTTAGATTGAAACGCCGTTTTTTATGGGGCACTTCCCTGTGCTCCACCCTACGGCTCGCTTTGCTCTTGAATTGTGCTCCAGACAATTTTTTCTTATTTGTTTCCTCTATATATCGTGAAGATTTATTTGAAAATTACTTTAGCTATGCTGGATCATGTCGGGGCAAAGTGATACCTTTCTTCGTCCTGAAATATGTGGTCAATAAATGCGCAAATTACACATTAGAACCTTTGGTTGCCAGATGAATGAGTACGATACTGCAAAAATGGCAGACGTGCTAAAAGCCTCTCATGGTCTGGAATTAACCGATATTGATACCGAAGCAGATGTGCTGATTTTAAATACCTGTTCAGTGCGTGAACGTGCGCAGGAAAAAGTGTTTTCTCATCTTGGAATGTGGCGAAAATTAAAAGCAAAACGCCCTGAACTAGTGATTGGCGTGGGTGGTTGTGTGGCCAGCCAGGAAGGCAAGGCGATTCTCAAGCGTGCGCCGTATGTGGATTTGATTTTTGGACCACAAACTTTACACCGTTTACCGCAGATGCTGAGTGATGCCACTAAAAAGCATAAATCAGTGGTTGATGTTTCTTTTCCTGAAATAGAAAAATTTGATTTTATGCCGTCACCGAAAAGTGACGGTGCCAGTGCCTACGTTTCGATTATGGAAGGGTGCAGTAAATACTGTACTTTCTGTGTGGTGCCTTATACGCGGGGTGAAGAGTTTAGTCGGCCATTTGATGACATTATTACTGAAATTGCGTTATTGGCAGAGCAGGGTGTGCGGGAAATTAACTTGCTTGGGCAGAACGTGAATGCTTATCGTGGAGTGATGAACGAAAGTGATATAAATGACGATGACGTGGCGGATTTAGCCTTGTTGATCAGTTATGTTGCTGCGATTGAGGGCATTGATCGGATCCGTTATACCACCTCACATCCGATTGAAATGAATGACAATCTTATACAGGCTTATGCTGATATTCCGGAATTAGTGAGTCATCTGCATTTGCCGGTGCAAAGTGGCTCAGATCGTATTTTGGCGCAAATGAAACGTAAACACACTGTGCTTGAATATAAAGCGACCATTCGCAAAATACGCGAAGTACGCCCTGATATGTGCTTTTCATCTGATTTCATAATTGGCTTTCCCGGCGAAACGGATAAAGATTTTGCAGACACCATGAACCTGATTGCGGATGTCGGCTTCGATCTTTCTTATAGCTTTATTTATAGCCCGCGCCCCGGTACGCCTGCCGCAAGTTTGCCGGATGATGTGCCGGACGACGTGAAAAAAGAACGCTTAAAAATACTGCAAACACGCATCAACCAGCAAACGCTTAATATTAGTGAAAATATGATGGACACGGTGCAGCGTGTGCTGGTCACCCGGGTTTCAAGAAAAGATAAAACCGAAGTTAGTGGCCGCACAGAAAACAATCGTGTGGTAAACTTCAAGGCAGATAAATCACTTATTGGTCATTTTGCAAACGTGAAAATAACTGAAGTTCGGCCTAACTCATTACGCGGCGAATTAGTCGATAATGTTGATTCGGTGTCTGCAATAACATCAGCAAATAGCGCGTAATAATTTCCTTATTTTGAATACCTCTGCACATTCTCTCGATATCACTTTAGATCCCGTTGATAATCAGCGGCTGGCGAATCTGTGCGGTCAGTTTGACGAACATTTACGACTAATTGAGCGTCGTATGGGTGTTGAAATTAATAATCGTGGTAATATTTTTCGTATTATTGGTATTAAAAAATCAATTGAAGAAACAGAAGAAATATTACGTGAACTTTATATTGAAACGGATAAAAACACCTTAACACCGGAAGTGGTGAATTTGCATTTACATGATGCAAGTCTGGAAAATGTTATTGATATAAAAAAACGTTCGGGCGAAGAAGTTATTATTCAGACTAAACGTGGACAGGTGCGTGGTCGAGGTCAAGCTCAGCAACATTATTTACGCTCCATCGCAGATTATGATGTTAGTTTTGGTGTTGGCCCAGCGGGCACAGGTAAAACGTATCTTGCGGTTGCTTCTGCAGTATCAGCTCTTGAACGAGATGAAGTACGGCGAATTATTTTAACCCGCCCAGCGGTTGAATCCGGTGAGCGTTTAGGTTTTTTGCCGGGTGATTTGTCGCAAAAAATAGATCCTTATTTAAGACCGCTTTATGATGCTTTATATGAAATGCTGGGTTTCGAAAAAGTGGCACGTTTAATGGAACGCAACGTGATCGAAGTTGCACCACTGGCGTATATGCGTGGTCGCTCGTTGAATGAATCTTTTATTATTCTGGATGAAGCGCAAAATACTACAGTTGAACAAATGAAAATGTTTTTAACCCGTATTGGTTTTGGTTCAAAAGTGGTTGTGACGGGTGACGTTACACAAATTGATTTACCCAGAGGGCAACAATCTGGTTTACGTCAGGTGATTGATATTTTGTCTGATGTTGACGGTTTAAGTTTTAGCTTTTTCACACCGAAAGATGTTGTGCGTCATCCATTGGTTAAGCGTATTGTTGAAGCTTATGATGCGAATGATGAAAAGCAGCCTAAATAATAAAACACCACGAATGAATATTAATCTAGATGTGCAACGTGCGGTTACCGCTTTACCGCAAGATGAAGATTTAACAAAATGGGTAACAGAGGTGCTCAGTGCTGAACAGCATGGTGATGCCGAATTAACAATACGATTTGTCGATGAAAAGGAAAGTGCTGAGCTAAACAACCAGTATCGGCATAAAACAGGCGCAACCAATGTGTTATCTTTTCCGTTTGCTACACCGCCAGAAGTGGAAGATGAAGTTGGACTTAATTTGTTAGGCGATTTAATAATTTGTGCTGAAGTAGTAAAAAAAGAAGCAAAAGAGCAAAAAAAACAAGAGTTAGCTCACTGGGCTCACATGGTCGTACATGGTACTTTGCATTTGTTAGGGTACGATCATTTGGTCGATACTGAAGCAACTATAATGGAAACAAAAGAAATACATATTTTATCACAACTGGGGTATTCCGATCCGTATCGGGAAATAGAAGAATGAGCGAAGAACAACCGGTTAAACCGGGTAAAGAAAATAAACCACAACGATCCTGGATTGAACGCTTAGGTCAGGTCTTGCAAGGTGAATTGAAAGATCGTGAGCAACTCACGATTGTGCTTAATGAAGCGCAAAAAAATAATGTGATAGATCATGAAGCCTTTAGCATGATTGACGGTGTGTTGCAGGTTACTGAAATGCAAGTTCGGGATATTATGCTTCCGCGTTCGCAAATGATTGTGCTGGAAATGGATTTAAGTGAAGAAGAGCTCCTGGACACAGTTGTGGTTTCTGCACACTCACGCTTTCCTGTGATTGGCGAGAGTAAAGATGAAGTTGTTGGTATTTTATTAGCAAAAGATTTATTACCTCATTTGATTAACAATGGTGATAAAAAACTCAATGTTCGTGAGATATTGAGGCCTGCTGTATTTATTCCTGAAAGTAAACGACTTAATGTGTTATTAAATGAATTTAGAAGTACTCGAAATCATATTGCTATTGTTGTGGATGAATATGGTGGTGTTGCCGGGATGGTGACAATTGAAGATGTATTAGAACAAATTGTTGGTGAGATTGAAGATGAGCATGATTTTGATGAAGATACTTATATCTTTGAACACAATAAAGATCATGCGACAGTAAAAGCTATTACACCACTTGATGATTTTAATGAACACTTTAAAACCAAATTTAAAGATGATGAGTTTGATACCATAGGTGGTATTGTTATGCAGGCACTAGGACATGTGCCTAAGCGTGGTGAGTCAGTGGTAATTAATGATCTGGAATTTAAAATTTTACGTTCAAGTAATCGTCGAATTAATTTATTAGAAGTATCCTCAAAGGTAGTTCAGGCTGAGAGAGAGGTAAGAGAATCTGCCGATGCCGGAGACTAATAATTTAAACGCCACGGAATCTAATAACTTGTTAAAAATTCAATCATGGATGGTATCTTCATGGTTAGGATATTTCATTGTTTTTATTGCTGGTGCATTATTAGCGCTCGCCTTTTCTCCTGTTGATTTTTATTTCCTTTCAATTTTAAGTCCGGCCGTACTTTTTTATTCTTTTTTATTTGTAACACCTCGACGTGCCGCCTGGTTAGGCTGGTGGTTTGGACTCGGTTTTTTTACTATTGGGGTTTCCTGGGGTTTTGTTGCAATCTATGTTTTCGGCCTTAGTTCTATTTTTGTATCTGCAATACTGACCTTTATCGGTATTAGTTTGATGGCGGCTTATCTTGCATTACAAGGATATCTTAGTGTTTTTTTTATTCGAAAATTTAATATAACAAATAGAGCCGTTATTCTTATTGTTGTGTTTCCTTTGTTCTGGGCTTTGCTGGAATGGTTTCGTGGCTGGTTTTTAACAGGTTTTCCCTGGTTGAGTTTAGGTTACAGTCAAACAAATAGTGTTTTATCTGGATACGCCGCGGTATTAGGGGTATATGGTATATCGTGGTTAGTTGCTCTAAGTGCCGGTTTGGTTCTGTTTGCGTTGTTGCAGAGCAATAAAAAAATCATCGTTTTATTCACTGTTGTTAGTATTTGGATTGGCGGTTTTTTGTTATTGCAAGTTGACTGGACAGAAATAAAGGGTAAACCGTTAAAGGTTAGTTTGATTCAAGGTAATGTTGAGCAGCGTAATAAATGGGATCCGGATCATTTTGAAAAAAGAAAACAGCGTTATTTGTCTTTGACTCGAAAGCATTGGGATAGCGATCTTATCCTTTGGCCAGAAAATTCATTAACAATTTTCCATCATCAATTAGAAGAAAGTATTTTTATTCCTTTAGCCAAAGAAGCAAAAAAACATAATAGCGATATAATTTTAGGTTTGCCGTACATGGATCAGGAAACAGATGAATATTTTAGTAGTTTGATGGCGATTAATCATACCAGTAATAAAGAACAGTTTTATCATAAAAATCATCTTGTTCCTTTTGGAGAATATGTTCCGCTTGCTTCGTTACTTAGAGGCCTGATTACATTTTTTGATTTACCCATGTCAGGTTTTACCCCGGGAAAATATGAGCAAAAATTATTAATCGCTGCGGGGCAAAAAATCGCACCAACCATTTGTTATGAAGATGCCTTTGGTGAAGATTTAATTCGTTTTTTACCCGAGGCGACCTTGATACTTAATGCGAGTAACAATGCCTGGTACGGAGATTCTTTTGCGCCGCATCAGCATGTGCAAATTTCACAAATGCGGGCACTGGAAACAGGGCGTGATTTAATGCGGGTAACAACAAATGGGGTTTCTGCATTAATTGATCATAAAGGTAAAATTATTTCCCATTCACCTCAGTTTAAGGCTTATGTTGTAACTGGTCTGGTTCAGCCACGAAAAGGTGCAACGCCTTATGTTCGCTTTGGGAATTACCCTTTAATATTTATTATCGTGTTAGGTCTATCAGGTGTTCTATTGTATTATAAATACAAGAAAATATATCGTTAATAATGACTATAAAATTGAGAAATGTGTCAAATGAAATCATTGAAAGCTAAATACAGAAAGTTTAGAGAGAAAATATCTAAAAAAATTCATAAATTAAAGCTGGTTAAAGGCATTAACAGGGATATGCTTTTTGTTAGGCAGCTTTTGCTGAATGATTACAGCGATAAATTAAAAAGTAATGCTCGCTATGATGATGAAAAATGTCTTATTAGATATGGACAGAAAATTTATTCACAAAATGAAGAAGACGGTATAATTTCAGAAATCTTCAGGCGGATTGGAACAACAAATAAAGTATTTGTTGAGTTTGGTATTGGTGATGGTTTGGAAAACAACTCACTTGCTTTATTGCTGGATGATTGGAAAGGCTTATGGATTGAAGGTTCTTCTAATGCAGTTAATGATATAAAAGATAATTTTAAAAGTGTAATTAACAGCGAGCGCTTGAAGGTTGTTGAAGCATTTATTACTAAAGATAATATTAACGAGATAATTTCTAATAATATAGCCGATAAGGAAATTGACTTGTTGTCTATAGATATAGACGGGAATGATATTCACATATTTAACGAAATTTCAGTGATTAATCCTCGTGTAGTGATAATGGAATATAATGCTAAATTTCCACCACCTATCATGTTTACTGTTGAATATAATGCAACACACACCTGGCAAGGTGATGATTATGTGGGTGCATCACTTAAATATATTGAAAAAAATCTTAATAACAGAGGTTATAAGTTAGTTGGCTGTGATTTGGCAGGTGTAAATGCATTTTTTGTTAGAGATGATTTGCTTGCCGATAAATTTTTAAGTCCGTATACAGCTGAGAAGCATTATCAGCCTGCAAAATTTTATTTGGTTGGCGCAATGATAGGTCACAAAGGTACACATCAATCAGTAGAAAAATGTTTGGCTGCGTGTATAAAAATAAAAATAAAAGATAAAGAATAGTCGTTGACTGATTTTTCAACTACAGTTATGTCTTGTTTTAATAAATTTAATTTTTGAAATTATAATTATATATTATTCATGTGTTGCATAAAGTTCCCGGTTTGCCCATGCAGCAAATTCAGAACGGGTGCAGCTGTCCGCACTTTGTAAACCTTGTCCTTCGGCAACTCGGTAAATTACCATATCTTTTTTTGGATCATCTGATTTGGCTTCATCAATAATCTGGCGGACTGACCATTCTGCGCCGTGTTTACTGTTGGTGTAATAATGTCCCAACACAATTTGATTTGCAGAGAAGGTAGGTGTTTCTGCATGTTCAAGTGTTAAAGCAAAAAGCTGTTGTAAATCATCAACATTAAGATCAACGACTAAATCAATATCAGATAATGCACGTTCGATATGTTCTTTTTCGATGTAACGTGATGGCTTTTGTTTTTTTATTGTTGGCGTGTCGGTAAAGCGCATCATACTTGTTGGGTAACGTCTCCAGGGGAAGAAACTATTAAATACAAAAGCCGTGCTGAAAATAATCACGGTGTTTAATAGTACAGGGATGATGACATATTCAAAACCGAGGGCATGAATTTGTGCACTGCCAACTACTGCCACTAAGGCGGTAGCCCCTCCGGGTGGGTGTATGCAACGTAAAACGTGCATAGTGCCAATGGCTAAACCTACTGCTAATCCGGCCGCGAGAAATAAATCAGGAACAAGTTGATAACAGGCGACACCGACAAAAGCTGAACTGAGTTGGCCGCCAAACAATGACCAGGGTTGCGAGAGCTTGCCATGTGGCACCGCAAAAACCAGTACCGCGGATGCGCCCATTGACGGAACAATGAGTGCGGCACCGCTAGCCCCGGTAAAATGAAAGCTAATGATACTAATCAGAAAAATGCCAATAAACCCACCGAGGGTCGAAGCCAGTATTTCTGCTGTACTAACGGAACTATCAATGCCTAATGTATTTTTTATTTTTTTTAATAAATTAGTCAAAAGTATTTTTATTTGTGTTGTTGATATTATGAGGCTAATAGTACCTTAAATTTTAGTACCTCAAATTTATTATTTGGTTTTATGAAAAACTTTTTTAAACACCGTTCCTTTGCATTTAGGACAAGGGGGAATGTGACCTGGTTTTTTAAAATGCAAAACTTCGTCGCATTTTTGGCAATAAAGTATGCCCACATTGGTAATTTCACCCGTATGCCAAACACCCACCTGACGCGCTCGTTCAGCCAGAGCATCGAGTTCTAACCGGGTTTTATCCGCCAGATTGGCAAATATTTCAGCAAATTCCACTTCTGCAAAGGCAAGTTCATCTTTAATCCAGTTTTTAAGCTGTGGACCATTTTCTTCAATGTATTCAGATAAATAGTCGCCCGCTTGTTCTAAATCACGTTTTATATAGCCACCAATTTTTTCGGCTTCTTCTTTCGTTAGCTCACCTAATTCAGCGGCTTTGTCTGCTGCTTTTTCAATATTTTCGGATAAGGGGGGCAGCACTTTTTCTTCGGTGGTATGCCAAAAGTCTTTTACCTGATCTAACATTACGTGATAGGTTTTTAGGAGTTTGTCGCTTGTTTCTTTGGTGTCCATATCTGCATACCTCGTTATTATTTTCTCTACTTCCATTATAGGAACATAATTAGCCGTAACAAGTGTTGATCTATATCAGAGTTTTATTGTGGAGTATTCATAGTGTGCTGTATCCTTACCTTCTTAATTTTCGTTTTTACAGGATTTTGAGCTTGTAAACAATATTTGTATATAAATCAAAGATATAGCAGAGTTTTATGGAATCAGAATATAAACCCGAACAAATTGAATTAGAAATCCAGCAACACTGGGAAGATAATAAGCTTTTTAAAGCGGACGAAGACTCGAATAAGGAAAAATATTATTGCCTTTCGATGTTTCCGTACCCTAGTGGACGGTTGCATATGGGGCATGTGCGCAATTATACCATTGGTGATGTAATCAGTCGTTATCAGCGCATGTTAGGAAAAAACGTACTGCAGCCGATGGGCTGGGATGCCTTTGGTTTGCCGGCAGAAAATGCGGCGATCAAAAACAATGTACCACCGGCTAAATGGACGCGTGAAAATATTGATTACATGCGAGCACAGCTCAAGCGTCTGGGTTTTGGTTATGACTGGGATCGTGAATTAGCAACCTGTGATCCGGGTTATTATCGCTGGGAACAATGGTTGTTCACCAGGCTCTATGAAAAAGGCCTGGTTTATAAAAAAACCGCGGCGGTAAACTGGTGTCCGAATGATTTAACCGTTTTGGCTAATGAACAAGTGATCGATGGCAAATGCTGGCGTTGTGACACTGATGTTGAGAAAAAAGACGTTCCACAATGGTTTATGAAAATTACCGATTATGCGGATGAATTGCTGGATGAATTAGATAAGTTAGATGGTTGGCCGGATCAAGTTCGTACTATGCAACGTAACTGGATTGGTCGTTCGCAAGGTGTTGAAATCAGTTTTGGCATTGATGGTCGAAATGAAAAATTAAAAGTATTTACCACTCGTCCTGATACCTTGATGGGGGTGACTTATGTTGCAGTTGCTGCTGAACATGCTTTAGCTACCGAAGCCGCTAAAAAGTATAAAAATGTTGCAGCCTTTATAAAAGAGTGTGCAAAAACGGATACCGCTGAAGCCTCGATGGAAACCATGGAGAAAAAAGGTATTGATACCGGTTTGAAAGCCATACATCCGGTTACCGGTGATCATGTTCCTGTGTTTATCGCCAATTTTGTTTTAATGGGTTATGGCGAAGGGGCTGTGATGGCCGTTCCGGCTCATGATCAACGTGATTGGGAGTTTGCCACAAAATACGGTTTACCCATTCGTCAGGTTATTACACCTGTTAATGATGAAGAGTGTAATTTAAACAAAGAGGCATTCGTATTAAAGGGGCGCTTATTTAATTCAGAAATGTTTGATGGATTAACTTCAGAACAGGCTTTTGATCATATTGCTGATTATTTGGGAAGAAAAGATCAAGGTGAAAAACGAACAACTTATCGTTTGCGTGATTGGGGTGTTTCGCGCCAGCGTTATTGGGGCACACCGATTCCAATTATTAATTGTAATAAGTGTGGCGAAGTTGCTGTCCCTGAAAAAGATTTGCCGGTGGTGTTACCTGTAGATATAGAATTTGAAGGCGTTGGTTCACCGATTAAAAAAATGCCAGAGTTTTATGAGACCACCTGCCCGAAATGTGGTGGTGATGCGACTCGTGAAACGGATACGTTTGATACTTTTATGGAATCATCGTGGTATTACGCGCGATATGCATCAGCCGGTAATGATGAAGCTATGCTGGATGAACGGGCAAATTACTGGTTGCCGGTTGATCAGTATGTCGGTGGTATTGAACACGCTATTTTACATTTACTTTATGCGCGTTTCTTTAATAAGTTAATGCGCGATGTGGGTTTAACCACGAATGATGAACCGTTTGAAAACCTTTTAACTCAGGGTATGGTGCTTAAAGATGGTGCCAAGATGTCCAAGTCAAAAGGTAATACGGTTGATCCGCAAGGCTTAATCGATCAATACGGTGCAGATACGGCCCGTTTGTTTATGATGTTTGCTTCACCGCCTGAACAATCTCTGGAATGGAGTGATGCGGGCGTTGAAGGGGCTTATCGTTTTCTCAAACGTCTTTGGCATCAGGTTTATGAATTTCATGTTATTTATATTAGAAAGGATGGAAATGTCGTAGCTTTAGATATTAATTCTTTAAATGAATCACAAAAGGCAATGCGTCGTAAAACGCATGAAACCATTGCCAAAGTTAGTGACGACATTGGACGCCGTTATACTTTTAATACTGCTATTGCTGCCGTTATGGAGTTAATGAATGCCTTGGTAAAATTCAATGATGGTAGCGCGCAAGGTCGTGCGGTAACGAAAGAAAGTTTGCAAGCAGTTGTTTTATTGTTATCACCGATTGTGCCGCATATAACTCATGAATTATGGGAAGCTTTAGGTGAAAATAGTTCTTTGATTGATCACGCATGGCCTAAAGTAGATGAGTCTGCTTTAGTCAAAGACAGTTTACAGATTATCGTACAAGTTAATGGTAAGTTACGTTCGCGCATTGAAGTTCCGGCAAACGCGAGCAAAGATGAAATTGAAGCTGCCGCAATAAATGATGAAAATGTAAAACGTTTCACTGATGATAAACAAGTTGTTAAAGTAATTGTTGTACCGGGTAAGCTAGTGAATATTGTTGTTAGGTAAGTTTAGATTTGCGTAAATTACTTAAGCTCTGGATAAACAGGTTAAAAACATGAAAAAAATAAGTATTACAGTTTTGTTTTTATTTAGTGGTTTTATTATAAGTTGTGGTTTTCATTTACGCAGCAATCAGGACCTCTCGGCTGTTTTACCTGAAGTGCAAATTCAGGGGGTAAACAAACACAGTGAACTGGGTCGTGAATTAATCAACGCTTTAACCGCTGCAGAAGTAAACGTGTCGGCTGAGTCTGATACTGTTTTAACCATTACGCGTAACAATGTGTCAAAACGAGTGTTGTCTGTAGATAGTGCAGGTCATGCTAATCAGTATGAGTTGAGTTATCAGTTAGATTTTTCCCTTAGTGAAAAAGTGCAGGGTGAAAGTCTGAAATACGGAAATAAACAGAGGAAAAATAAACAGCTTGTTACTTTAGCACCAATACAAAACCTTATTGAAAGGCGAGAGTATCTTTTTGATGCTGATTTAGTGTTAGCAAAAACAGATGAAGAAACCCGGCTAAATAATGATATGCGACAGGCTGCGATATCACAGTTGGTCAGACGTTTACATTTTATTTTGAAAAAAAATACAAAATTGAATTAATGGTTAAATGAAATTAAATTTTACTCAACTTGGTAGCCATCTTAAAAAAACACTGCAACCGGTTTATTTTGTTAGTGGCAATGAACCTTTTCAGCTTGATGAATCTGTGCGTTTGATTCGCGAAGCAGCAAAAGCTCAAGGCTACACTGAACGTGAGGTTTATCATGTTGATCGCAGTTTTGACTGGGATGAATTAATTCACTCAGCGGGTAGTATGTCGTTGTTTTCTGAACGTAAGGTTATTGAGCTTCGTATTCCGACGGGAAAGCCGGGCGATAAAGGCAGCAAAGCGTTGGTAGCCTATACTAGTCAGTTACCTGAAGATAATTTATTGCTGATTGTTTCCGGTAAGCTGGATTCTAATCAGACCAAGAGTAAATGGTTTAAGGCGTTGGATGCCGTTGGTGCCACACTTACGGTGTGGCCGCTTGAAATTAAGCAGTTGCCGGCATGGTTAAAACAACGAATGCAACTACGTGGTTTAGCGCCAACAGAAGATGCGCTGACTATTTTGGCCGAGCAGGTTGAAGGTAATCTTTTAGCCGCAGATCAGGAATTAGAAAAACTTTGCATGCTTTATGGCGAGGGGGCAATTAGTGCCGAGCAAGTATTAGAGGCGGTGAGCGATAGTGCCCGTTTTGATGCTTTTGCGCTGGTTGATGTTGCTTTGCAAGGTGATGCGGTACGGGTCTCTCGTATATTGCATGGTTTAAAAAGTGAAGGTGAGGATGTTTTGCACGTACTGGGAGCACTGATGTATCAGCTTCGTATGCTGGAAAAAATGGCTACTGCGATTTCAAAAGGACAGAGTTTAGAGCAGGTTTTTAGTCAGCACCGAATATGGGATAAACGAAAAGTCGTGTTAAACGCAGGTTTGAAGCGACATGGTTTAAAACGCTGGCAAGCCTTTTTGCTGGTTGCCGGTCGCATTGAGCGTATGTGTAAAGGTCTGGCAACGGGAAAACCGTGGGATGAATTGCTACAATTAACATTACGCATAGCCGGGGTAGCATTATTTCCTTTAACAGCAGAACAGATAGCAACAAGATAGGAGACCGCTGCACGAATAACGAGAAACCAGATTACTACGTTAAAACCTCTTCAAAATGCTCATGTACTTATCGTACACTCCGCTTTTTCATCGGTTTTGCCTTGTTCTCTAGCTTCTCGTTATCCGTGCAACGGCCTCGTCACCGAAAATTTAATAGAAGATGAATACTATGGACATTAAAAAATACATGAACGAGATTGGCAAGAATGCAAGCGCTGCTGCTCGGGAATTAAATCGGGCAAATACGGGTCAAAAAAATACGGCCTTACTGGCGATGGCAGATGCGATTGAATCTCGACGCACAGAATTGTTAGCTGCAAACAAAAAAGACATGGACGCTGGTAAAGAAAGTGGTTTGGACGATGCGTTATTAGATCGTCTCGAATTAAATGATGAACGCATAGCTGGCATGGCGGAAGGGATTCGTCAGATTGTTGCGTTAGCTGATCCTGTTGGCGAAATAACAAATCTGGAATATCGTCCAAGCGGTATTCAGGTTGGAAAAATGCGTGTGCCTTTAGGTGTGATTGGTATTATTTATGAGTCTCGCCCTAATGTTACAGCAGACGCTGCTGCCCTGTGTTTAAAATCAGGTAATGCAGCTATTTTACGTGGTGGTTCTGAAGCCCTGTTTTCGAACCAGGCGATTGCGCAATGTATACATGATGGACTTGATAAAGCGGGCTTAGTGAAAACGACCGTGCAAGTTATTGAGATTACTGATCGTGCTGCAGTAGGAGAATTAATTACCATGCAGGACTATGTTGATGTCATTGTACCTCGTGGTGGCAAAGGTTTAATTGAACGGATCAGTGCTGATGCACGTGTTCCTGTTATTAAACATTTGCACGGTGTTTGTCATGTTTATATTGATGATGATGCGGATTTGGATAAAGCGACTAAAGTCGCCTTTAATGCCAAGACTCAACGTTATGGTACATGCAACACAATGGAAACATTGTTAGTAAGCCGGGTTGTTGCTGCTGATGTTTTACCTGGACTTGGAAAATTATACCAGCAAGAAGGTGTAGAGTTACGCGGTTGCCTGTTAACTCAGGCAATACTTGAGGGTATAAAAGAAGCGACAGATGAAGATTGGGATACAGAATATCTTGCACCTATTCTTTCTATTCGTGTGGTTGAAGGGTTTGATGAAGCGGTAGAGCATATTCATCAACATGGCTCGGGGCACACTGAATCAATTATGACGGAAAATATCAATAAAGCCAGGCAGTTTCTGCAGGAAGTCGATTCGAGTTCAGTGATGATTAACACCTCAACACGTTTTGCTGATGGTTTTGAATATGGTTTGGGTGCTGAGATTGGTATTAGCACAGATAAAATTCACGTTCGTGGTCCTGTTGGGTTAGAAGGTTTAACCTCACAAAAATATATTGTGATTGGCGATGGTCATATTCGACAATAATTTTTCATGATTGGTATTTTCGGTGGAACATTTGATCCCATTCACTATGGGCACTTGCGTACAGCTTTAGATGTACAGCAATGTTTGTCGTTAGATGAAGTTCGTTTTATTCCCTGTGGTGAGCCACCACACCGTAATAAACCTGTTGCTGAACCTTTGCAACGGCTTGCAATGGTTCGCGCAGCCATTGCAGGACAAAAGGAATTTACGGTGGATGATCGTGAACTCCAGCGCGAAGGCCCTTCCTATATGGTGGATACATTAACCAGTTTAAAACATGATCTTAAAACGGAATCATTATGTTTGATATTAGGGATGGATGCTTTTAATGGCCTGGAGCAGTGGCATCAATGGCAACAGATTTTTGAACTGGCCAATATTGCCGTTATGAAACGTCCTGCCGAAACAGGGCAAATTGAAATGAATAAAAATTTAATGTTGCAGGTTAAGGATCGTATTGTAGAGGTTACTGATCTTCAGAAAAAACAAAACGGTGGAATTTGTTTTGTATCTGTTACTCAGTTGGATATTTCTGCAACCATGATTCGACAACAGTGGCAGCAAGGTAAGGACATACATTTATTTTTACCGGAGTCAGTATTAACACTGATCCAACAGCAAAATATTTATTAAGGTTAAATTATGAATAGCAAAGAACTATGTGAACTGGCCGTTGCCGCTTTGGAAGACATCAAGGGTATCGATATTAAAATTTTAGATGTGGTAAGTAAAAGCAGTGTTACCGACATTATGGTTTTTGCCAGTGGTAATACTGCGCGTCAGGTAAAGGCCTTGGCAAACAGTGTTGCTGATAAGGCAAAAAAAGCCGGTATGCCTGCTCTTGGTATTGAAGGTGATGATTCTAATGAGTGGGTATTAGTTGATCTGGGCGATGTGGTTGTCCATGTTATGCAACCTTCAATTCGGGAATTTTATAATTTAGAAAAACTTTGGGGCGAAGACAGCCCTGTTGAATCCAAATAAATTTCTGTTATGTTGATCCATCTAATTGCAGTTGGAACCCGTATGCCTGATTGGGTTGAGCTTGGGTTTACAGAATATGCTAAACGCATGCCGCCTGAAAGTAGAATTAAATTGGTTGAAATTGCAGCAGGCAAACGTGGTAAGAACAGCGATATTAAACGTTTAACTCAGCAAGAAGGTGAAAAAATGCTTGCTGCGATTCCAAAAGGCGCAAAAGTTGTCGCTTTAGATGTTTTAGGTAAAGCATACTCAACGGAAGATTTGGCTCAAGAGTTAAAAAACTGGCAAGCATCTGGTCAGGATATTGCGATACTCATTGGTGGTCCTGAAGGGCTTGCAGAAGATTGTTTAAAACAAGCAAAACAAAAAATATCACTATCTAAACTTACTTTACCGCATCCTTTGGTGCGAGTTGTTCTTGCGGAACAACTTTATCGTGCTACAACCATTCTTAAAGGCCATCCGTATCATAAATAGTACTATTTTCAGTAAAGTTCACGTTTATATTTACAATATTAGGAATTCCTTTATTACTCTTGTATATTAATTTTAACCAGTAGAAATAGTGTTAAAGATATAAAATAATATTTTCATGTGTTAAAATTTTAACCTTACAATAATTATCTGTTTATTTCCTTCCCCCGGGTTAATTCAGGTTAAATCATAATAAATAGGCATGGATAGCCCGAGTTTGTTAGTGTATTTGAATGGGAAATTGCATGTTTTTAGCTGTCTTTTTTAATCAAGTATTTTTCAATAATTCATTTTTCTCTGAGGTTGTTTCCTCAGCTGATGTTGCTGGTCTGAAAGTCGCTGTTTTATGAATATACAGTATACCCATGGCATTGGTTTACGCATTAGCATCGGCTTTTTTATGGTCGTATTGTTAAT
Source organism: Gammaproteobacteria bacterium (assembly GCA_030617815.1). Taxonomy (GTDB): domain Bacteria; phylum Pseudomonadota; class Gammaproteobacteria; order UBA6429; family Thiohalophilaceae; genus JAGLTQ01. The sequence continues at coordinate 15,162 of JAUWUS010000007.1, read as the reverse complement.
GGTCGCTTTGACTTTTGTTGGTTTAAAACATATGGCCCAGGTGAACTTTCAAATAAAAGACATTGTAGAAAACAATAATGTTAAAATTGAATTAGGACATATTATGCAAGATGCTTTGCATGAGCGGGCTTTAGGCATGCATTCAATTGCTGTGCTTAAAGATGAATTTCTTCAGGACGATGAATTTATGCATTTTAATGCTATGGGCGTTAAATATTTAAATGCACGCAAAAAACTGGAGAGTCTGCAATTAACAAGTAATGAAAAAACGATTTTAGCTGAAATTCGAGTTTTGACCCGGGATGCGCAACCATATGTGCAGGAAGTCATTGAACTTGGGATGGAGCTCAATAAGGATCCGATAACTTTTGATAAAACTCGTGAGTTGGCCATTTCAAAGCAGCGTTTGATAGCGAAACAGGTTAAGGAACTTGTATTTTTGCAAGAGAAACAGGCAAAGATAGCTTTGAATGAGGAACAAGAATCATATAGCAATGCACGTAACCTGATGTTGTTGCTGGGTGCTTTGGCGATAGCATTGGCAATATTAATTGCAATGTTTGTTATTAGGCATGTCACCAGGCAGGCTGATCTGCTTGAGCATCAAGCATTACATGATGAACTTACAGGTTTAGCTAATCGTCTATTGTTTCAGGATCGTTTAAAAAAATCGATCTTGAGTGGACAACGTCAAGCCTCGTCTTTTTCTATTATTCTTATTGATCTTGATCAGTTTAAGCTGGTGAATGATTCTTTGGGACATAATGTTGGTGATTTATTGTTACGGGAAATTGCACGCCGTTTAAAAAATAATGTACGAAAAATGGACACGGTTGCCCGGCTTGGTGGCGATGAATTTGTGATCATCCTTGATTCAATAGGTAATGAGCAAGTGATAAAGTTTGCAGAGAAACTGGTAAAAGTCATTGCTGAACCATTTTTACTTGCCAGAAATGAGATAGAAATAGGAATAAGTATGGGGATTTCTTCTTATCCCGAGCATGGTCACGATAGTATAACGTTGGTGAACAGAGCGGATATGGCCATGTATGAAGCCAAAAGAAAGAACATACCATATACTCTTTATTCGGATAAAATTAAAAAGTAACAATTTAGACTATCTTCTTTTTTCCTTTGTGAGTAAAAATCTTATTTATTAGTCGTTTATCTCAGGTTGTGTAGTAATATATTTCTATGACTATAGACTTCGATCTTTATCTCGCCTCTCAATCCCCTCGTCGCAGTGAATTATTAAAGCAAATGGGAATTTCTTTTGTTGTGTTGGCTGTGGAAGTTGATGAAACTACAAAAGATAATGAAAGGGCTGAGGACTATGTCCTACGCCTGGCGGAAGAAAAAGCTAAAATGGGCTGGTTTTCTGCAAAACATCTATGTGATAAAGCGGTACTGGGTTCAGACACCATTGTTGTTATTAATGAACGTATTTTAGGTAAACCGGATAATCGTGAACATGCGATAAGCATGTTAATGTCATTATCCGGAAAAACGCACCAGGTGATGACGGCTGTTGCTTTGGCTCAAAAAGGTGAAGATCCCACAAAACCTGAACTGAGCAGTGTTATTAGTGTCAGTGATGTTACATTCAAAAGCTTATCGAATCTGGAAATAGAGCAATATTGGCAAACAGGTGAATGCAGTGATAAGGCAGGCGCGTACGCTATTCAGGGCATAGCGGCGGCATTTATTACTCATTTATCCGGCAGTTACTCCGGTGTCATGGGTTTACCTCTGCATGAAACGGTTGAACTTCTGCATCAGGCAGGTATCAGCACAGATTTCTTAGTAGTATCATAAGCTTAGAATAATAAGGAGCAGTATGAGCGAAGAATTACTCATTAATATCACCCCCCAGGAAACCCGTGTGGCTTATGTTGAAAACGGCGTGTTGCAGGAAGTTCATATTGAGCGTGAACGCAAGAGAGGGTTGGTTGGTAATATATATAAAGGAAAGGTCTGTCGTGTTTTACCCGGTATGCAAGCCGCTTTTTTAGATGTGGGACTGGAACGTACCGCATTTTTACATGTTTCTGATATCGCCCAGCCAAAGGGCAAGAACGGTGATGGTGGCGAACCTTCAGATGTCATTATGGAATTATTGCGCGAAGGTCAGGAATTACTGGTGCAAGTGGTAAAGGATCCAATGGGCACGAAAGGGGCTCGTTTAACAACACAAATTTCATTCCCTTCGCGTTATCTTGTTTATATGCCCGGGACTTTTCATGTGGGTATTTCACAACGCATCGAAGATGAATCTGAGCGTCAAAGATTAAAGGATGTTATTTCTGGTTTTTCGAGCGAGTTTGAACAAGGAGGTTATATTGCTCGTACTGTAGCTGAAGGGATAAGTGAAGATGCAATTTATAAGGACATGCAGTTTTTGCAAAAAATATGGCTAACTATTCTTGAGCGTAATAGTGCATCGGGCACAGGTTCACTGATTCATGAAGATATGTCTTTAGTTATGCGTACCATGCGTGACTTAAGTGGCATCGATATTGAAAAAGTAAGAATTGATTCACGTTCAAGCTTTGAGAAAGTTAAAAAATTTGCAGGTAAATTTATACCTGAACTGGAAAATAGAATTGAGCATTACCCTGGTGAACGTCCTGTTTTTGATCTTTATGGAGTAGAAGATGAAATACAAAAAGCATTAGAGCGTAAGGTGCCTCTTAAATCAGGTGGTTATTTGATTATTGATCAGACCGAAGCCATGACAACTATTGATGTTAATACCGGTGCTTTTGTTGGACACCGAAATTTAGAGGAAACAATATTTAAAACGAACCTGGAATCGGCACAGGCTATTGTACGGCAACTTCGATTACGTAATCTCGGTGGTATTATTATTATTGATTTTATTGATATGTCAGATGCAGAACATAAACGGCAAGTATTGCGTACACTTGAGAAATATCTGGATAAAGATCATGCAAAAACAAATGTATGTGATGTTTCTTCCTTAGGGCTGGTTGAAATGACACGTAAGCGTACACGAGACAGTCTGGAACATATTTTATGTGAACCTTGTTCTTACTGTAAAGGCCGAGCATCAATAAGAACAGCAGAAACAGTTTGTTATGAAATTTTTCGTGAAATTATACGTGAAGCGCGGCAGTTTGAAGCACAGGAGTTTCTGATTCTGGCATCACAATCGGTTGTTGATCTTATGTTAGATGAAGAATCCACCAGTATTGCAGAGCTCCAGGATTTTATCGGCAAACCTATTCGTTTTCAGGTTGAAACTGAATACAATCAAGAACACTTTGATGTTGTCCTTATGTGAGGCCTATGCACGAATGCTACGAAGCCAGATAACCGCGTTTACCCTTCATAATATAGTTAAATGTTGGGCACGGCGAAAAGTTCTTCAAAATGCTCATGTACTTATTGTACATTCCGCTTTTTCATCACTTTTGCCTTGTTCTCTGGCTTCTCGCTATCCGTGCATTAATGCTGCTAAATAAATTTCGATGGCAAAATATTACCTAATGTTCCATAAACTTAAATCTATCGTTGGTTATAGTATTGCCATTGTTGTGATAGTTACTGCCCTCGGTGTATCCGGGTTACGTTTTTTATTGACGACAGCTAATTTATACCAAAATGAAGTTGAACAACTTGCCTCTGAGTTATTGAAGCAACCGGTAAAAATAGGGCGCATGGATGCCAGAATTAGTGGCGTAGTACCAACGCTGATATTTCATGACGTTCAACTACTTTCAGAAAAAACAAAAAAACCTTTACTTTATCTTAGCCGTATAGATGTTGGTCTTCTTTTTGAAGATCTGCTTTGGCATCAGAAAATAACACCTGCGCAAGTAACCATTCGTGGAATGGATCTTCATGTTACTCGTACAGTAGAAGGGAAATTTAAAATAAAAGGAATTGACCTGGAAGGTTTAACTGCATCAGCAAATGGAGATAAAAAATCTAACTCAATATTTGAAAGCTGGTTATTGCAACAAGGTGAAGTTGGCGTAGAAGACAGTACTTTTACCTGGAAGGATGAGAAAAATGCAGGGCTGACGTGGGTTTTTCCTGAGGTGAATTTTTTATTAAAAAATTCATCTGAGCGTCAGCAACTTTTATTATCAGGTAAACTGCCAAAAATACTGGGCGAAAAAATAAAATTAGCCATTGATTTGCAAGGAGATATCACTTCATCTGCGTCATGGAAAGTGAAAATATTTATTGAAAGTAAAGACTTTAATTTAAAACCTATTCAAAAATATATTAAAAATACAGACTTAAAATTAATTGATGGTATTGCTGACTTGAAATTATGGGTTGACTGGGAAAATAAAAATATAAAACAGTTAAGTGGTGATATGAAGTTACGTGATTTTTCATATCAAATAAGTAAAAAAGATGTAGTTACTTTAAAGCTTGTTTCCGGAATATTTGATTCACACAGAGATGAAAATAATACATGGGATATTAGTGTTGATAAATTTAATTATAAAAATAATAAAGAAGTTTTGACTAACTCCACGTTTTCTCTTTCCTTTAATTATAATAATGAGAGGATTGATACATTTTATCTTCAAACTAATCATTTGAAATTTGAAAGCTTGTCTAAAATAATGTTTGATAATCATTTATTGAATCGAAAAAATGAAAAACTAATTAATAATTTGAATGTTCAGGGCGATATACGTGATTTTTATATCGCATGGAAAGATAATGAAATTCGTAAACTCATGGCTAATTTTAGCAATTTTGGCATGAATGCATGGCAAGAAATTCCTAAACTACAATCTTTGTCAGGCAGTGTGGCTTATGAACAGCAGGAAGGAGTGATTTCTTTATCATCCAAAAATGCTGTTGTTGGTTTTCCCGGTTTATTTCGTCAGGATTTTAATTTAGATCAGCTTCAGGCAGATATAGCCTTTTTAAATACGAAACAAGGTATGCTTTTTGATATAAAACATTTAATCGCAAAAAATATTGAAGTAAACACTATTTCTACCGCGAAGTTGTGGTTACCTAAAGATAATGCATCACCTTATCTTGATTTACAAACGCATGTAACAGAAGGTGATGTATCGAAAGTATCACATTTCTTACCTGTTACTATAATGGATGGTTCATTGGTTGACTGGCTTGACCAGAGTTTACTTGAAGGGAAAGTGGAAAAAAGTACAATTATTTTTAATGGTAAATTAAACGACTTTCCTTTCGATAAAAAAGAAGGCGTATTTTCTGTTGATGTAGAAACATCTGATTTTGTTCTTGACTATATAAATAACTGGCCAAAAATAAAAAAGGCTAAACTTATAGGAAATTTTACTGGTCAAGGCATGAAACTTCATCTTTTAACGGGTGAAGTTGAAAATAGTCTGATATATGACTCACGCGCAGAAATATCTTTTTTTGATGCAGAGCTTCAACTTGATCTTTCTGCAAGCGGCTCTACACATAATACTATGCAATATCTGATTAACAGTTCGATTTTATCTGATGCAAAAAAGACAGTTAATTCAATGCGCTGGCTGGGGAATATTGCAACAAAAATAAAAGTAAATATTCCTTTAGATGATAATGCAGGCAAGAAAAAAATATTATCTTATTCTGGTTCAGCAGAATTACAAGACGTTTCTTTATTTATGCTGGAAGATAAGCTAAATATAACCAAGGGTTCCGGAAAATTATTTTTTACTGAAAAAGGATTGTCGAGCAAAAATTTACTGGGAAATATTTTAGGTGAAAAAGCAGTGTTTTCAGTTACCTCCTCAGAAAAAAATAAAAAAACAGAAATAGCAATGAAGGGGAAAATAGATTCAGGAAAGATACTGAAACGGTTTGATATTCCGGGTGCAAAAAATATTTCTGGAAAGACTTCATTTTTGGCAACGATGACTTTCCCTGATGGCAGTTTAAAAAATACTGATCCAGTATTAAAATTAAAGAGTAACTTGTTAGGTGTTAAAAGTACTTTGCCGGGTGGTTTTTATAAGGCGAAGGACATACCTCAGAAATTTATTTTTTCAACGATATTTACAGGTAATGACAGAGTTCAGTTTGGGGTTGAGTTTGACGATAAAGCTTCTGCGATTTTGGAGTTAGATCAGTCTAAAAAAACTTATTTAAGAAGAGGAGCAATTTCAGTATCCAGTAAAAAAGCAATTTTGCCACATAAAAATATTTTATACATTGATGGTTCCATCAATAAAATAACTCCATCGAAATGGTTTAAAATACTTGAACTGGGTAAAAGTAAAAAAGTACAAACGTTTTTTGTTACTCCAATAGTTCTTAATTTAGATGAGCTAAGAATATTGACTGATGATGAGAAAAGTAAAAATCAAAAAGCTTTAAATCCGAAAAATTTACCAGAATTTGAAGGTGTTATAAAAAAACTGTATTTAGACAACCTTTTTCTTGGTCGCCTGGATTTTAAAGCAAGCAAAAAGAAATATGGACTTCATTTTGATGAGCTGATTCTTTCTGCTCGACACATGAAATTATTTTCTCATGGTGACTGGCGTTATAAGCGAGGGGTTCATAAAACAGATATGAACATCACCCTGAGCAGTAACAATTTTGGTGGCATGTTAACTGATCTTGATTTTTCCGCAATTGTTGCAAGTGGTACAGCACAGGCGGTGGGTAAACTAAACTGGCAAGATGCACCAACGAAATTTTCTTTTGATAAACTTAATGGGGAAATTCAACTTAATATTGAAAAGGGTAATATTATTGAAGTTGATGCAGGCGTTGGTCGGTTATTAGGTTTGTTTAGTTTGACTGCATTACCTCGAAGATTATTTGGTGATTTTAAAGATACTTTTAAATCGGGTTTTACCTTCGATACAGCAAAAGGTGTGGTGAAAATTCAAAATGGTAATGCCTACATGGATGATTTTAAAATCAGTAGCGTAGTTGCTGACATTATGGTGGGCGGTCGAACTGGTTTAGCTGAGAGAGACTATGAAAACACCGTTGTCGTTATTCCTGGAGTTGGTGAAGGTGTAGCTGGGGTAACGGCACTTTTGGTTAGCTTACCTGCGGGGGTTGGCGTCTGGTTACTTAATAAAATAACAGGTGAAAAATTTGATCAAGTTTCAAGTAGTGTTTATAAAATTACGGGTAGTTGGGATAAACCGGTGATTGAACAGGTTGAAGGAGAAGAGGAAGCTGATGGAGAAGAAGAAGATACTGATGAAGAATGATTGTGGTATGCTGTGAAATATGAATAAATTTATTTTTATGACAGTTGTATGGTTTTTTTCGGCAAACACTCTTGCTGCCGATATTGAGTTATTACATGCAAATGAGTGGTCTGTGCCTAAACAAACCTCGACATTACTGGCGATGCCTGCAGTACATAAAAGCATGCAAAAATTGCAAAAAAATGTAAACAGTTTACTAAAAATTAAATATCCTGGCGGTGATGAAGGCACACTCTGGGCTAATGAACTTCGAAGCTGGTTAATTGCATTAGGTCTTTCTTCTCAACGTATCGAATTAATACCTGGTAGTGCAATTTCAACTACCATTGAACTTGAAGTATTATTTAATTAAAAATTACCTGTTAAATCCATATGACAAAAATAGCTGCAATCCAGATGGCTTCTGGTACCAACGTAAGTGCAAACTTAATTGAGGTTAGTCGACAAATTTTAAGTGCTGCTCAGGCGGGAGCAAAACTGATTGTTTTGCCTGAAAACTTTGCAATTATGGGTTTACAGGATACTGATCAGGTTAAAATTGCTGAAAATGACGGTATCGGGCCAATACAGGATTTCCTCTCTGAACAAGCTAAAAAAAACAAGGTCTGGTTGATTGCTGGAACAATTCCTCTCAAGTCGGATGATGAGGACAAAATTTATGCAGCTTCTCTTGTTTACAACGATAATGGCGAACGTGTTAGTCGTTATGATAAAATCCATTTGTTTGATGTGCACCTTGAAGCTACCAGTGAAACGTATAAAGAATCCGAAACAATAGATGCTGGTAATCAGGTAATAGTAGTCGATACACCGTTTGGGAAAATAGGTTTAGCGATTTGTTATGATTTACGTTTTCCCGAGTTGTTCCGTCAACTGGCTTTGCAAGATGCCGAAATCATTGTTTTACCTGCTGCGTTTACTGCCATTACCGGTAAAGCACACTGGGAAGTTTTATTACGCGCCAGAGCGATAGAAAACCTGTGTTATCTGGTTGCTTCTGCGCAGGGTGGTTACCACGTTAACGGACGTGAAACTTATGGAAACAGTATGATTATTGATCCCTGGGGTGTTATTTTAGATGAGCTGCCACAAGGTTCAGGATATGTTATTGCTGATGTTGATCTTGAAAATGTTAAAACGATTCGCCGAAATTTTCCAGCTTTACAACATCGAAAAATTTCCTGCCCCTTACCTACTGAGTAAATTTTTCTATGAGTTATATTGATACTGCTAACGATATTTTATTATCACCTACCGGGCTTGAGGTGAATGATTTGCAAAATGTGCTTGATCAGATGATGGGCAATAGTATTAATCGTGCAGACCTTTATTTTCAAACAACACGGCATGAATCCTGGGTGTTAGAAGACGGCATAGTAAAAGAAGGGAACTACAATATTGAGCAAGGTGTTGGTGTTCGGGCAGTAAGTGGGGAAAAAACGGGTTTTTCTTATTCTGACGAAATAGTTTTACCTGCTTTAAATCAAGCCGCAAATGCCGCAAAAACTATTGCCCGTGCTGGACAACAAAATCAGGTTCAGGCCTGGAAAAAACATTCTTCACATCAGCTCTATCTTCCTATTGATCCACTGGATTCATTAACGACAGATGAAAAGATTGATTTGTTAAGACAGGTTGATGCTGAAGCCCGTAAGCAGGATCCACGTATTAAGCAAGTGATCGCCAGTCTGGTTGGAGTACATGAGGTTGTACTGGTTGCTTCAAGTGATGGTACTTTAAATGCAGATGTTCGTCCTCTGGTCAGAATGAATGTCACAGTTATTGCCGAAGAGGGTGATGATAGAGAGCAAGCCAGTTCAGGTGGCGGTGGGCGAGTGGGTTATGAATACTTTACTCAGGAAGATCGTGCACTTGGTTTTGCACGTGAAGCTGTTCGCCAGGCATTAGTTAATTTAAAAGCGGTTGCTGCACCTGCGGGTACAATGCCGGTCGTACTTGGTCCGGGCTGGCCCGGTGTATTGTTGCACGAAGCAATTGGTCATGGACTCGAAGGAGACTTTAACCGTAAAGGCAGTTCCGCTTTTAGTGGCCGCATAGGCGAACGCGTTGCTTCACCGCTATGCACTATCGTAGATGATGGTACTTTAGACCGTCGTCGTGGTTCGTTAAACATGGATGATGAAGGTACTAGAACTCAACAAACCATGTTAATTGAAAAAGGTGTTTTAAAAGGCTATATGCAGGATAAAATGAATGCTGAACTTATGGGCGTTGAGTCGACCGGCAATGGACGTCGTGAATCATATGCTCATTTGCCTATGCCACGCATGACTAACACTTATATGTTAGCCGGTGAACATGATCCACAAGAAATCATTGAGTCTGTTGAGAAGGGAGTTTATGCGGTTAATTTTGGTGGTGGCCAGGTTGATATTACTTCAGGAAAATTTGTGTTCTCCGCCAGTGAAGCCTATTTAATTGAAAATGGAAAAGTAACGCAGCCGATCAAAGGTGCAACCTTGATTGGAAACGGCCCCGATGTATTAACCCGTGTTTCTATGGTAGGTAATGATCTTAAGCTGGATACGGGTGTGGGCGTTTGTGGAAAAGAAGGTCAAAGCGTTCCTGTTGGTGTTGGTCAACCGACTTTAAAAATAGATAGTTTAACCGTTGGTGGCACGGCTTAAGTATCTCTCTTGAATAAAAAAATAGAAAAAATTCTTTGTGATATAGAACAACAAGGTTGGTCAGTACAGGAACATTTTTTTTCAACCGAACTTACTCAACAATTAAAAAATACACTCACCTCATTGCGGCAACAAGGCAGTTTCAAACAAGCAGGTATTGGCCGCGAAAACAACCTGCATGTTGAACAAACTATTCGCAATGATGAAATCAGCTGGTTTGGTGAAAAAAAATTAACCGAGTCGCAACAAAAATTCCTCAATATTACACAACAACTACAGGATGCACTTAATCAACGGTTTTATTTTGGGTTATTTGAACTAGAAGTCCACTTTGCATTGTATTCACCCAATGCTTTTTATAAACGTCATCTCGATCAACATAAAAATCAGGATAGCCGCGTTTTAACTGTTATCACTTATTTGAATGAAAACTGGAATAAAGAAGATGGTGGTGAACTTCAGCTTTATTTAAAAAATGGAAATACTCTTTCAGTGGTTCCCAAAGCAGGAACACTGGTTTGTTTTATGAGCGCAGATTTTGAACATGAAGTTTTACCGGCAAAACGGGAACGTGCGAGTTTGACGGGGTGGTTTCGTAAGAGAGTATAGTTAAAAATATTTACCACAGAGGTCACGGGGGTACACAGAGAAAAAATTGTTAAGTGTCTTCCCTGTGTACCTTCGTGACCTCTGTGGTTCAAATTTATTTATTATTCAAACAAGGTTTTTAGGTATTTAAATATTTCCCGTGCGGATTTGGGCGGTTTGTTGAGTTTGGTTTCTTTCGCGGACTGACGCATCAATTGCCTGAGATGCTGTCGATCGGCATTTGGTGCTTCGTTTAATAAATCTTCTAATGCTTTGTCACCTTCTGCGAGTAATCGATCTCGCCATTCTTCTAAATGGTGAAATTTCTTAACATCCTTGCCGTAATGGTTAGTCAGCTTAAGGTATTGCTCACGAATGGGTTCAAGTTCAATATGGCGCATGAGTTTGCCGATATATTGCAGTTGCCGTTTTAAGGCGCCGTGTTTACGGATGCGACGGGCATCGTCCAGCGCCAGACTGAGATTTTCAGGCAAATCAATGGTTGCCAGCGTGTTTGGGTCGAGTTCGAGTAAATCTTTGCCTAATTGTTGAGCTGCACTTGCATCACGTTTACGCTGGGATTTACTGACAAGTTCTTCATCCTGAAACTCATCATTTTCGTCATTATTAGCTATATCAGCATTATTTGTTTTATCTACCATGGATGCATTATGCCATTTGTGATGCGCGCGTCGTAGCCTTACAATGGAGTATATTTATAAAATTTTTGCCAAACATATTATGAGGTGGCCATGTCTAGATTGAGCTCTAGCCCGAATTCCGATCAAAACAGTTCACTAAAAATGACAGATTCTTCTGATCCGTATAATTCAGAAAAGCTAAAAACCATTGTTACTGACTTGCTGCAAGAAGCCACAGCACAGGGTGCATCAGCCGCTGAGGCGGGCTTAAGTGTAGAGTCGGGGCTTTCGGTGACTGTGCGTATGGGCGATGTTGAAACGATTGAACATAACCGTGACAAAGGTCTGGGTATTACCGTTTATTTTGGCAACAGAAAAGGCTCGGCCAGTACCAGCGATTTTTCGCTTAAAGCGGTTAAAGAAACTGTAAAAGCTGCCTGTGACATTGCCCGTTATACCGAAGATGATCCGTACGCCGGTTTGCCGGATGAAAAAATGATGGCGAAGGACATACTTAATTTAGATTTGTATCATCCGTGGGACGTCAGTGCAGAACAAGCCATTGCGCTCGCTAAAGAATGTGAAGATGTTGCCAGGGCTGAAGATAAACGCATTATCAATTCTGAAGGTGGCTCAGTCAGCAGCCACAGTGGAATTCGGGTTTATGGTAATACCCAGGGTTTTCTTGATGGTTACAATACGTCACGTCACAGCATGTCGTGCACAATGATCGCAGAACAGGATAACGCCATGCAGCGTGATTACTGGTATAGCATTAATCGAGATGCCAGTAAGTTAGAGGCACCTGCTGAAATTGGTAAACATGCGGCTCAGCGCACGGTCAGTCGATTAGGTGCGAAACACATGCCTACCTGCCAGACGCCGGTTATTTTTAAAGCAGAAGTTGCCAAAGGCCTGCTTTCGCATTTATTAGCGGGTATTCGAGGTGGCGCACAGTATCGTAAAGCGACCTTTTTACTTGATCATCTGGGCAAACAAATATTTCCAGAACATATTCGTCTTGATGAACGCCCGCACATTAAAGGCGCGTTAGGCAGTGCACCTTATGATAATGAAGGTGTCATCACGACAGCTCATGATCTAATAACAGATGGTGTTTTACAAAGTTATGTACTGGATAGTTATGCCGCACGTCGTCTGGACATGCAAAGCACAGGTAATGCGGGTGGTGTTCATAACCTTTACATTAATCATGATGATGTTTCATTAGAAACTATGCTTAAAGAGATGGACAAAGGTTTGTTGATTACTGAAGTGATGGGGCAGGGCGTTAATACGGTTACCGGTGATTACTCACGTGGTGCCAGCGGCTTCTGGGTTGAAAATGGCGAGATTCAATATCCAGTTGAAGAATTTACTTTAGCCAGTCGTTTACAAGATATGTTTATGGGTTTGCAACGTATTGGGAATGATTTAGATATGCGTGGTGGTGTGATTACGGGTTCGTGGTTGATTGATAATATGACCGTGGCGGGTAGCTGATAGTTTTGTCCGGTTTCGGCCGGATAGCCGAGTCGGTGGTTGACCGACAGCAAGTATCTTTCTTTTGCTTGTCCAAAAGAAAGGTACCAAAGAAAAAGACACCCAATAACTTGTTGGAATTTTCAATTCCAATTCCCTCACAGCGAAAGAAAAACAGGCACTCGCTAACTCGCGCTGTGTTCCACACTAATCGCGCTCAAACAAAAGCTCGCTTTGATCCTGTTTTTCTTTTGATGCTCGGCTGCGTTAAATGGGATTAAAAGACATTAAGACCTAAGATCTAATTCTAATGATGTGGATCAGCTGATAATATATTCTTTTTGTATAGTTGTTTGAGTAGTTCTATTCTTTTTTTATTCACACCCATATCATTATGACCGACTCGGGATGCGGAGCGAATATGAATTATTTTTTTAACTGGATCGATTCTGATTTCAAAATCATCGACAAATCCAAATATGCCTGATGAAAAAGTTGAGGCAAAATAATCCTCACTTTCATCTTCAATACTGCCGCCCATATCTCGAATGGTATCTTTTAGAATATGCAAAGAATCAAGTTCTATATTGATGTCCTTGGGGATTTTAATAGGGGCAATATAATGAGCGGCATCATCTTTTTTCTCAGTGCTGAAACAGTTCGGTTTATTTGGGCACTGCGATAAACTTCCTTCAACTAATCCCGGCGCTGATCCTGACTTTGACATCATTCCAAGAATAAAAAACAAGATAATAGTGGCGATGATTAAGAGGGAGACAATGATTAATGTTGTTTTCATTATTTATATATTTTTGTAATTGAGTTGAAACGATATTATTTTTTGGGTTTTATACTTTTACCGTTAAAACTTAATTCTCCGCTGCTATATGTACTGCCAAATGTTAATGCTAATGTAGAAACCTGGTTGAGGGCACTTTTTAATTCTTTTTTTGTAAGTGGAGACAACGGGTGGATATACGCGGAGTATAATACGTCATTACTTACTGCATACCGTGAATCTAATGCCAGATGAAAATTAGACTCCATAACAGCATTTTTTATTTTAGAGGTTAAAGCCGGGTATTCTGAAATAGGAGCAATGATTCGCATACGGTCATGTTTCACATCAGATATAAGAGCCATTTTTACTTTTTTATACATAAAGACAATATAGCCTTTTTGTTTTGTTACAACCTCTACATTTTTAACAATAATTTTTTCCATTTCATCCTGAGTCATGGAATTTTCTGTTGCCATTGCAGTGTTTGAAAACAATAGAAGCGTTATCAATAAATATTTCATAATAATCCCTTTTTTTAATATTTTGATTAAAGATGCATGGTTTAACTTTCTATTTATTCTTTTGTTTTGAATACGGGAAGGCCGAGATCCCATTTTATTGCGGCTAACCTGATGAGGAAAATGGTGGAACCGGCGATAGCGGCAGCGATTGACGTATCCAGGAATTCAATGAGGCCGATAAATAACAGACCGCCTAACCAGGAAATAGTGGCGTACAGAGTACTTTTGAAGACAACAGGTATCTCGTTACACATCATGTCACGGATGATACCGCCTGCAACGCCGGTAATAACACCCATGAAACTTGCAACCAGCCATGGTGCATCGATTGAGAGTGCAGTAATGGTTCCGGCAATAGAAAAGGTTGCTAATCCCATCGCATCCGGGATTAAAAATAGTTTTAATGAATAAGTATTGAAACGTGCGTAGAAGAACGATACAGCTGCTGCGATCAGGGCGACAATAAGAAATAATTGATTGTCGATCCAGAAAACATCTTTATTTAAAAGCATGTCACGGAGTGAGCCGCCGCCCAATGCGGTAGCAAGAGCAATAATGCTCGCGCCAAATAAATCAAAGCGATGCTTACCTGCAATTAATACTGCAGACATTGCCGTTACTGCAACAGCAATAATGGTTAACCAGAAGAGAGTATCGGCCAGTTGGATGTGTATTGAAGTTTGAGAAAGCAAGGTAAAGTGCTCCGGTTAAAGGAAACAGTATTAACCAATTCGAGTATTGTTTAAAGAATAATTCCAGACTTTATAGAAATAAAAAACATAGCCAAATCCAAGTGTAACGATTGAAATAATGATCCACACTATGACATGCCCAATATTACCAAACAAATCCGTGTCACATATCATTGCTTTTGGAACACCATTTTCATCAATTAATTCTGATCGGTTAATAATAAACTTTGCAAAAGAGTATGGGTAGAAGAATAATGCAATCCCAAAAGTGATCAGGCTAAGTAAAACCCAAATTATCAAATGGACTAATATATCCAGAACACCGACATTAGCTCTGATTCTCATGTTTATTCCTTTTTTATTATTTTATAGCTTAACGATTTAAGTTAAAGGGCTACGACCCCTTTAATACTAATAATTAACTGATTTGTTCATAAGTTAGCCAAATAATCTAAGAAGCCTGGGTTACTACGAATGTAAATTACGTATGATGAACCTAAATTAGTAAGTCTATACCCATTTTCATATGGTTCTATCATATTTATTGATAATGGGTATGCGAGATACTTATCAATGTCCCAGCTTTCATATCCTTCGGGGTTATGAGCCTTTACTT
>JAUWUS010000006.1 GCA_030617815.1 Gammaproteobacteria bacterium | reverse complement strand
TCATTATTAAAAATAGTAATTTTTGTGACAGACAGCATACTATTATTTTTCATTTCATTCATTGCAAATGGTTTTTCTGCTTTTGCCGGCGGTGGAGCTGGTTTGTTGCAATTACCTGCGCTCATTTTTCTTGGTTTACCCTTTAGTGTTGCGTTAGCAACCCATAAATTAGCCACTGTTGCATTAGGTATCGGCGCCACGAGCCGCCACTTTAGGGAAGGAACACTAAAGTGGCGACTTTCTTTGCTTATTTTAGCAAGTGGGTTGCCGGGTGTCGTTTTGGGCGCGATAGTGATTGTGCATGTGCCAGAACGTCCCGCCGAGCTGGCTTTGGGCATTTTGACCATAGGGCTTGGTTTGTACTCTGTTTTACACAAGGAATTAGGGCAAAAAGCACACTATTCTGTTCGAAATTGGCAATATCAATTCATTGGATTAGTCGTTTTGTTCTTCATTGGAATATTAAATGGTTCTTTAACCTCCGGAACCGGCCTGTTTGTCACGCTATGGCTGGTGCGATGGTTTGGGCTCGATTATAAGCAGGCAGTGGCATATACGCTCGTTTTGGTGGGCTTATTCTGGAATGGGGCGGGTGCGCTAACGCTTGGGCTACAAGGCCCTATTCGTTGGGATTGGCTGCCTGTTTTGCTGGTTGCCTCTGTATTGGGTGGTTATGTAGGGGCGCATTATGCGATCACAGCGGGGAATCGCTGGATTAAGAGGGTATATGAGGTGGTTACACTTTTGGTTGGGGTTAAGTTGTTGCTTGGGTAATGTCCGGTTTCGGCCGGACGGCCGAGTCGGTGGTTGACCGACAGCAAGTATCTTTCTTTTGCTTGTCCAAAAGAAAGGTACCAAAGAAAAAGACACCCAACGGCTAGACCTCGTTTTACTCGGCTTCCCTCGATGCTCGCATGTAATGGGCGCTGCGCAACTCGCACTATGCTCCGCATTGATCGCGCTCAAACAGTGCTCGCTTAATCCCATTACATACTGTGCGTCTCGGCTGCGCCAATGGGTATGGGTTGAGGGCAAATATTAGTGCTATTATTTAACGGTGAATTATCAGAAGTAGTTATTGAATTTAAAGGGATTAGGCAGAATTTGTCTAATAAAGGAAAAAGACAGAATTCTGTCCAACTAATTGTTAGGGCTCTCATATTCAATGAAATGGACATACACTAAAAATGGATACGACTTTTATGCATCTAGTGAAAATGGAGATGAGTTCAAAATTACAAACATCTCCTTCTTTAAACAATTAAGGAACTTTATTAATTGGGTTATTAGTGATATTGGATTTAAGTACAAAATAACGTGGCAGGAATTTGATTATAAGATTAAACCAACATTTGGTGGGTATGGTTATAAAATAAAGGATCCAAAAGGAAAAACTATTGGGAAAATTAGCTGGAACTTTGACAAACCTGTAAAAATATATCGTACTAACTCTAAAGCTGATATGAAAATTATAAAAGGTGAAGACTCTAATTATATAATAAAAGAAAATAATTCAGTAGTTGGTAAAGTTGAAACTAGTGGTGAAATACTCAATGTCTTTCCAATAATTGTAGAAATTGATACTTCTGAATATTCGATAGATCATATATTAACGTTTTTTGCGGTTCTAAAATGTGTATAGCCCTAACAAACAAATCAGAGTACTGAGGTCAAGCCTTACATTTTACACCTACATAGCAACGTAAAACCTAATTCTAAGAAACTAAAATATACCAATTAAGTGGATCAACCCCGTCAGACGCAGCCGAGCATCGAAAGTAAAACAGGATCAAAGCGAGCTTTTGTTTGAGCGCGATCAGTGCGGAGCACAGCGCGAGTTAGCGAGTGCCTGTTTTACTTTTGAGGCGAGGGGATTGGGATTGAAAATCCCAACAAGTCTTCGGGTGTCTTTTTCTTTGGTACCTTTCTTTTGGACAAGCAAAAGAAAGATACCTGCTACCGGTCAGCCACCGGTTCGGCTGTCCGTCCGAAACCGGACATAACAATCAAATCCCGTATTGATCCCGATAAGCAGTAACTTTATCAAGGTATTGAGCAAAGTCCGGATTGCTTTTGATATAACTAATAAGATGTTCAAGCTTAATAATACTGAGTACCGGAATATTATATTGTTGTTCTACTTCCTGAATAGCGGAGAGTTCACCTGTGCCTTTTTCCTGACGATCTAACGCGATAATAACACCAGCAGGTTTTGCTTCAGCGGCTGCAATAATATCCATGGCTTCACGGATGGCGGTGCCGGCGGTAATGACATCATCAATAATTAAAACGCCACCCTTTAATGCTGCACCAACAATGTTGCCACCTTCACCATGAGCTTTGGCTTCCTTGCGGTTGAAGCTATAGGGAATATTAATATTCTGATGTTCGTATAAGGCAACAGCACAAGTAGTGGCGAGAGGGATGCCTTTATAGGCTGGGCCAAACAATACGTCAAATTTGAGTTTGCTGTCTTTAATCGCGGCGGCGTAATACTGGCCAAGTTTGGTGAGTGCTTCACCACTGTTAAATAAACCGGCATTAAAAAAATAAGGGCTGATACGGCCTGATTTCAGGGTGAATTCGCCAAAGCGAAGGACGTCATTTTTTATGGCAAATTCGATAAAGTCTTTTTGATAATCTTGCATGATGTTTCCGTTGAATTTAATTCAGCATATAGCTGGAGTGTCAGGTCGTGTATCATACACGTTTTACGATATTAATTGGACTAGATTGGATTAGGAATAATGCGAATTATTACAGCAAATGTAAATGGTATCCGCGCGGCGGAGCGTAAGGGGTTTTTTGACTGGATGAAAAAACAGCGTGCCGATGTGATTTGTATTCAGGAAACCAAGGCACAGGAACATCAGTTAGACGATACGATTTTTTACCCTAAGGGTTACCACTGTTATTATTTTGATGCAGAGAAAAAGGGTTATAGCGGAGTCGCGATATACTGCAAAACCAAACCTAATAAAGTAACAACGGGTTTAGGCTGGCCACATGCCGATAGTGAAGGGCGCTGGATACAGGCTGAATTTGATGGTGTGACAGTGGCTTCACTTTATTTACCTTCGGGTTCTTCTAGCCCTGAGCGGCATCAAAATAAATTGAAGTTTATGGATCGGTTACTTGAAGACATGCGCGGCATGAAACGTAAACGTCGCGAGTTTGTGATTTGTGGTGACTTTAATGTTGTGCATAAAGAAATTGATATTACCAACTGGAAAAGCAATCAGAAAAATTCGGGTTGTACGCCGGAAGATCATGCCTGGGTTGATAAAGCATTAGATGAGGTGGGTTATGTTGATGCTTTTAGAGAAGTAAATAAAAAATCAGGTGAATATACCTGGTGGTCAAATCGCGGTAATGCACGAGCAAATAACGTGGGTTGGCGGATAGATTACCAATTAGTCACGCCTGGTTTAAAAGGTAAAGTTAAAAAAGCATCTGTCTATAAAGAAAACTGGTTTTCCGATCATGCGCCATTAACGATTGATTATGATTTTGAGATTAAATAATCTATTCTGATCTAAGTGCTTCAACCGGATCAAGTCGTGCCGCACGTCTGGCTGGCAACACCCCGGCGATTAATCCAATAAATATTGCCAATCCTTCGGCAAGTAAAACAAAGGTCCAGGGTGTATGAACCGGCATTGCGGGTAAGATAGCGTGAAGTAATTGAGCGATCCCTATGCCGAGCAATAAGCCGCATGCGCCACCCACTGCAGAGAGTACGACAGCTTCTCCTAAAAAAAGGGATAACACCTGACCTTGTTTTGCGCCCAGTGCGCGCAATAAACCAATTTCGGTTGTGCGTTCATTTACGCTAATGGTCATAATGGTAATGATACCGATACCTCCAACAAATAATGAAATACTGCCAATAGCGCCAACGGCAAAAGTTAGAACATTGAGTATTGAACCGAGTACCTCCAGCATTTGTTCCTGTGTGGTAATAGTAAAGTCTTCACGGCCATGACGTGTTTTTAATATACGTTTTATACCCGCTACAACATGAGCAACACTGGTGCCTTCTTCATATAAAAGATCTATTTCCATCAAACCTTCACGGTTAAATAAATTAAGTCCACGAGCGGCGGGAATATAAACGGTGTCGTCCAGATCAAAACCAAGTACTTGTCCTTTTGCTTCCATAACACCAATAATGCGGTAACGATCACCACCGATACGAATGCGTTCTCCTAGCGGATTCAGATTACCAAATAACTCCTGTTTAACTTTATAACCGAGAACAGCAAACGCACGTGGTGCAGTGGGATCATCATCCGGTAAAAATCGTCCGCTGCTGATTCGCATACTAAATGTTTCAGGAAAGGCGGAGCCTGCTCCATAAATTGTGGTGCGTCGAGTACGATTATTGCCTTCGACTTCGGCATTACCTTGTGTCAGGGCGACAACAGATTTTGCAAAAGGAAGTCGTTTTAATGCTTCGGCATCTTCAATGGTTAATGGTCGGGTGCTGCCGAATACCCCCATGGTCATGCCATGCGTTGTAACGCGTCCGGGATTAATGCCGACAAGTGTTGTACCAAACTGGTTAAATTCAGATAGCACAAATTTATAAAGGCCTTCACCGATTGAGGTGAGTAAGACCACTGCGGTAATACCTACTGTAATACTTAACATGGTTAAAAAACTACGTAACTTGTGTGCAAGTAATGATGTACCGGTAAGACGAATAAAGTCTTTAACTAACATAGTTAATGACTGGCCAAAGCAACAACAGGGTCAAGTTGTGCTGCTTTTTTTGCAGGCAACAGGCTAAATAATATACCGGTGATAAGCGCAACGAAAATGGATGCAAGTGTTGCCCATGCTGGTGGGTATGCAGGTAAAACAGGAAAGGCATATCGAATCACCCAACTTCCAATATGACCGATGATTAAACCGGTTAATGCACCGAGTGAAGAAAGTAAAACAGCTTCAATAAGAATGAGGTTGAGGATCGCCCTGGCAGAGGCACCGAGTGATTTTAATAAACCAATTTCACTAGTGCGTTGTGATACGGAAACTAACATCACATTCATGATTAGAATGCCCGCTACGACTAGACTAATTGCAGCAATACCGCCAACCGTGTAGGTTAAAGCACTAAGAATGCGATCAAATGTTTTAAGTACCGCGTCCTGAGTAATAACCGTGACATCTTCTACTCCCTGGTGACGCTCTCGTATAGTATCTTTAATAAACGTCATGACTTTAGGCAGAGCTTCACGAGTTTTCACTTCAATAAATATTCTGAAGAGTGAAGGAACATTAAATAATGATTGGGCTGATGCGACTGGAATAATTACTGCATCTTTAACATCAAATCCCATTGACTGGCCTTCTGAACCTAAAATACCAATAATGCGATAACGCCGATCTCCAATACGCACCCATTGTCCAAGAGCTGCATGGGCACCAAAGATTTCATTTCGGATATTCTTGCCGATAACACAAACTGAATTGGCACGACTAATATCTGCTTCAGGTAAAAACTGGCCTTGTGCCATTTTCCATTTGCGTAACATGAGTAACTCATGAGTAGAACCTTGTATGGTAGTTTCCCGTTTTCGTCCTTGCCAGGATATTTCAGCTGCACCAATATTAAACGGAGCAATGCGGCTTACCTTAGGGTGGCGTGTAAGTGCGATTGCATCATCCAGAGTTAAATCTCGTTCAGTTACGCCCATCATTGTTGCGGGAGCACCACCACTGGTTTCACTGCGACCGGGTATAACAATAATAAGGTTGGTACCGAGAGATGAAAATTCAGCCGTGACATAATTACGTGCGCCTTCGCCAAGCGCCGTTAAAATGATGACGGAGCCAACACCAATGCTCATGGCGAGCAGCATAAGAAAGGTACGAGTAAAATTAGCTGTTAATGCGCTCCAGGAAAAATGGATAGCATCGCGTAGCAGCAACATTATGATTTACCTTGGGCATCATCAGATTCAATTCTACCATCGAGCATACGAATAGAACGGGTTGAACGTGAACCGAGTGCTGCATCATGGGTTACGACTATTAAAGTAATACCTCGCCGGTTAAGTTGCTCCAGTGTTTCAATGACATTCAGTCCGGACTTTTGATCAAGATTACCAGTCGGTTCATCGGCAAGTAATATTGTGGGTTCTGTGATTGTGGCACGGGCAATGGCAACACGTTGACGTTGTCCACCGGAAAGTTGTTCTGGTTTGTGAGGTGCGCGATCTAATAGCTTCATAGAGCTTAATGCATCATAAACACGTTCTTTTCTTATTTTTTCTTCTATACCTGCAAGTACTAAAGGTAGTTCAATATTTTCTGCAGCGGTTAAGCGTGGAATCAAATGAAACGTTTGAAAGACAAACCCAATATTCTGGTTACGTGTTTTGGCGAGTTGATTTTCATCAAGGTCAGTAATGTTGGTATTGTTCAGGAAATATTGGCCGGAACTGGGAGGATCTAATAAACCCAGTAAGTTGAGCAGGGTTGATTTACCGGAGCCTGATGGTCCCATGACAGAGAGATACTCACCATCCTGAATATCAAGATTAATATCATCCAGGGCATGAACGGTTTGATCTCCAACCTGAAAATTGCGATGAATATTTTCAAGTTTAATCATAATAAAATATTATTTACTTTTTGATTTTTCTTCAATCTTAACCGCAGCACCATCAACCACTCCATCTCGATCAATAGAGGTAACAATTTGTTCACCTTGCTCCAGTCCCTCAAGGATTTCGGTATATTTCCAGTTACTCAGGCCAGTAGTGACATCTTTTTTATAAATAGTTTTATCACCTTTTTCATAGATAAAAACTTTTTGACCTTCGAGTAAAGCTTCAGTGGGTATACGGATAACATTTGTATGTGAGTCAATAATGATTTCAACATCGGCACTATAACCGGGTAACATATTTATATTGTCGTCTTCCTTAATAAAATTAACTTCAATATCTACGGTTCGCGCCTGTTTTTCCCGATCAAGGACATAAGGGGCGATACGGCGTACCTCGCCGTTAAAAAACTTTTTCTTATAGGCATCAAGAGAAATGCGTGCCGGCATGCCCGGTTTTATTTCAGGTGCATCAACTTCATCAATAGGTGCCAGCACATACAGACATTGAGTATCAATAATATCGACTGCAGGCGGTGTTGGTATCCCAACCGGTGAAGGAGTAACAAATTCACCAAGTTCGCCAGTCACTTCCGCAACGGTTCCATCAAAAGGTGCACGAAGAAATGTGCGCTCAAGTGCAGCTTGCGCAACGGCGAGTCGGGCACGACTAACTTCAGCGGATGATTTTGCGGCCTGACATGCTGCCTCGCGGGATTTTGCATCGCCGACTGCGCGTTCAGCCGCGTCAGCTGAAGTGAGTCCTTTTTTTAGTAAAGCTGTGAGTCTGGCTGCTTCACTTTTAGCAACCTTTGCCATCACACAGGCTTCTTTGATACGAGATTGGCTGGCGAGGATTTCACTTTTTGCCAGACTGACTTGCGCGCTAAGATCCTCATTCCATATCTCAAGCAATATCTGTCCTTTTTTAACGATATCACCTTCTTTAACGGGTAAACGGGCAATTTGTCCGCCAATCGAAGGAGAGAGTCCAGCACGACGACATGCTTTGAGTGTGCCTGCACGCGTATTGGTAACGGTACGTTGCACTTCACCCTGTTCAACGGATGCAATAATAACGTCGACTGGTTTTGCTCGCTTTATCCAGCTCAATAGTAAGACAATAATTATTACAGAGACAATGCTTAAAAGAATAATACGATGACGCTTTTGCATAAAATTATCCTGTGTTGATACTTGATTTATAGCATATTTTGATCAATTTCTGTTAGTTTAAAATAACTTTGTTGCGTTTAAGTGGTAAAGTAATAAAAATTTTTATCTGGAATAATATGTCTTCACAAATTAATTTAAAATCCGATACAAGCTGGCTTACCGCTTTTAATATATATTTAAACCGCCGTGTTCTGGCGATGTTTTTTTTAGGTTTTTCCGCGGGCTTACCTTTTCCTTTAGTTTTTTCGACTTTATCTACCTGGTTACGTCAAATAGGGATATCAAAAACAGTCATTGGTTTTTTTGCCTGGATAGGAATTACCTATTCAATAAAAATTATATGGGCTCCCATTGTCGATCGTATGCCTTTACCTGTTATTACAAAGTTATTGGGGCCACGACGGAGTTGGATGTTAGTAGCACAAGCGGGCATTATTGCAGGCTTGCTTGGTATGGCATGGACTGATCCAGCACAACATATAACGGCAATGGCATTGTTTGCTTTATTAGTTGCTTTTTCATCAGCAACTCAGGATATTGTGATCGATGCTTATCGTATTGAAGCAGTAAAAGAGGAGTATCAGGGTGCAATGGCGGCAACTTATCAGGCAGGTTGGCGTGTTGCCGCTGCTTTAGTTGCGGGTGCTGCAGCGTTATATATTTCAAATTATTTTTCCTGGACAGTGGCTTATATTGTGATGGCTGCTTTTATGGCAGTTGGGATAATTACAGTGCTTCTTATTAGTGAGCCCGACAGAACCATAGGTGAGCAGACTTATTTACAAGAACAAAGGGTTGTTGATTTTCTTGAATCAACAGCGCATATCCCTGATGTATTACGAATACCTGTGGCCTGGTTTATTGGTGCTGTGATATGTCCCTTTACTGAATTTTTTCAGCGTAATTCAAACAGTGCACTATTTGTTCTTTTGTTTATTGGTATTTATCGTATTAGTGACATTGTCTTAGGGAACATGACTCACCCTTTTTATATTGATATGGGTTTTAGTGTTATTGAGATTGCTAACATCGCAAAAATATTTGGTGTAGTTATGACATTACTCGGTGCATTTGTTGGTGGTTTGCTGGTTGTACGTTATGGTATTTTAAGAGTTTTATTGTTGGGCGCGATTCTGGTTTCTATAACCAACTTAATGTTTGCTTTATTAGCTGATAATGGACATAGCATTACTGGTTTAGCAATCGTGTTGAGTAGTGATAATTTTTCTGGTGGTCTGGCCAGTACAGCATTTATTGCTTATTTATCTTCATTGACCAACAGAGCTTATACTGCAACTCAATATGCTTTATTCAGCTCAATAATGACTTTGGGGCCAAAATTCATTTCAGGTTTTTCAGGTGTGGTGATTGATGCACAAGGTTATATTTTCTTCTTTGGTTATGCTGCGGCATTAGGACTGCCGGCAATTTTTATGGTGTTATATTTGATGAAACAGCAAAAACCTGATGGAAATTGACACATCATACATTACTGCTTTTTTGGTTGGTCTTCTGGGTGGTGTGCATTGTGTTGGCATGTGTGGCGGTATTGTTGGTGCTTTGTGTTTAGGTCTGGATGACGGCTTAAATAAAACAGCACAACAAAATTTCAAAAAAACATTCCCCTTTCTTTTATTGTATAACACCGGACGGATCAGCAGTTATACGCTTGCCGGTATATTAATGGGAAGTATTGGCTGGTTAGGTAGTCACCTGTTTACACTTTATTCTATTCAGCAAACGCTGGAAATTATTGCAGCAGCGTTCATGCTGGCTTTAGGTTTGTATATTGCAGGCTGGTGGAAAGGTCTTGCTAAGGTTGAGCGCTGGGGCGGTAAAGTTATCTGGCAACGGCTTGAGCCCATTGGACGAAAATTTATGCCTGTTCGCTCATACCCTCATGCTTTTTTTCTTGGATTAGTTTGGGGCTGGTTACCTTGTGGTCTTGTTTATAGTGTTGTTATCTGGACGATATCAACACAAAGCCCGCTTGAAGGTGGCTTGTTGATGTTATGTTTTGGCTTGGGAACGTTACCAAATTTATTATTGATGGGTGTGTTTGCTTCAACCTTGACGCAATTTATTCAGCAACCCTGGGTGAGGCAGGTTGCCGGTATGCTGATTATGGCTTTTGCTGGCGTGATGTTTTATCGTGGCGTGGTGTAAATTATACTTTAGCTTAATTTGATTTTTTAACGAACTGAGTCAGGATAACAATTTGCTGGCCATTTACTTTACCTTCAATTTGTTCGGCATTATCAGCAACCAGTGAAATGCCTCGTACTGCAGTACCACGTTTAGCGGTGAAGTTAGCACCTTTAACATTGAGATCTTTTGTTAACGTTACGGTATCACCTGCTTCAAGCACAGCGCCATTACTATCAAGATGTTTTATGCCATCTTCATCACGTTGTCCTTCATTGCCAGCTTGTGCCCAGATTAAGGTATCATAATTCAGGTAAAGCATATCGAGTAAATCTTGTGGCCAGCCTTCGTTACTTAAACGCGTTAGCATACGCCATACTATAACTTGCACAGCGGGTATTTGACTCCACATACTATCGTTAAGGCAGCGCCAGTGATTAATTTCTATTTTTTCGGGGTCTTCAATTTGTTCGTGGCATGTTGTGCACAGTAGTATGCATTGATCGGGACTAAGGTTGGATGTTGGTGGAATTTCATAAACAGATAAATTATCTGTTGAGGAACATAATTCACATTTAGATTCACTGCGGGCATGTAATTCTTTTTCAGTACTCATTTCTTGTGCTTCTCAAATTTCCAAAGGAGTATTATACAAAATTTGATGCTACAGATCATGGTGGTGATTGTGAGTAATTAAGAAAAAGAAAAGTGGTAACCACAGGAAACCGGCTGTTCCCTGTGGTTTTATATTTTAGCGCGTGTAAAATTCTTTTTTAAATTTAATAGTATATGCCTGACTGGATCCCGCAGGTTGTACTTTAATTTTAAAGTTAATGGTTTCTTTGTTGGTCACTCTAAAACTGGAAATATAATAAGTAACATCTCCTTCTTTT
Organism: Gammaproteobacteria bacterium; assembly: GCA_030617815.1. Classification (GTDB taxonomy): domain Bacteria; phylum Pseudomonadota; class Gammaproteobacteria; order UBA6429; family Thiohalophilaceae; genus JAGLTQ01. The sequence continues at coordinate 39,435 of JAUWUS010000006.1, read as the reverse complement.
ATTTCTCTAAATTCCAGATGCTTTAATTGTGAGTTTAAATTAACACCCGTACCGGTAACTTTGGCACCGGTGCCTTTACCTTTATGTTGTACAACAATATTTAGCATGCCACGATTTTTACTTCGTTTTATTTTATAAGCTCTGGCAACTTCGGGTAATAAAATGTCAGTAGGTAATGCAGTGTGATGAATAACGTAATCACCAAATTTTGTCATGTTCTCTGCATAACTGCTAAGCGGCATACTTATGAGTAAAGCTATAGCCAATACCCGAATGATAAAACGAGATAAAATCATATTAGTGCTCCCTGTTATTGTTTAACTATAAATATAGACAATAATAAATGATTTTACCTGCTTGACAATAATAATAATCCTATAGCCTTATTTTTTATACGTAAAAAAGCCCATCAATTAGATGGGCTAATCACTAAGAGATGTGGTGATATAACGTTTAAGCGACTTGAGTGCTACTAGTGAAGTCTTCGAGCGGTCGGTTTAATGTCTCTATTAACTTATTGAGATCAGCAAGTTGCACATTGAGTGCAGCTGCATTTTTTTCCAGCTCTGATACTCGGGTTTGCAGTGTGTCGCGTGATTCATTAATTTTACGCAGGCTTTCCAGACGTTTTTCCATTTGGTTTCTGTGTTCTTTAATACGGGCAACCAGTGGAGCCATGCCGGCTTTGCCCCATGCATCAACTTCCTGATGCGCCTGGAAAAAAGTATTACGAGCATGGCTCACCATTGAAATAAAGAATTTTTTTACAACAAAGGATTGTTCGGTAGCTGCCATTTTAGCACTGCTACGATAGGCCTCAGCTTCATGGGTTAAGCGTTCTAAATCACGTTTGTATTTCCCCATGCTAAATAACTTGGGTTTTACGTCTGTCAGCCCATGCTCTTTGTTGAAGGCACGGTAAATAGTTTGCAGTAGCATATTAACTTTATCTGCTTGTTGCGAGGCGGTGGTAATGGTAGTGGAAATAATATTAAAAAACTCTTTCATACCGCCTTTTAAACCACCAGTGGTCCAGGTGCCAGTCATTTCTTGTCGTGTTTTTTCCATTAAGGCATCAAGCTGAGTCAAACTTAATGTTTGCATGAGTATTTTGTGCTGCCCAGAAAATGATTTTTTATTAACCTGAAAACTTTCTACATTCTTGTGATAAATAGTTTGTTCTTCACGTGTTTTTTTCATCAAATGAGTAATAACATCTTCATTTTTACCACTGAGTCCCTGAAGTTCCTTTAGTTGTTTATTGGTATCATCGAGCCTTGATGAAATTAAATTACGTGATTCTTTTGTCATATCACCTATTTCAGAAATAATACTGTTGCGGACGATTTGTTGTTTTTGCGGTAATATATCTTTTGCCAGAATAGACTCTAATGCAAGGATATTACTTTTAGCGAGTAATTCTGTATCGTGGCGAATTTTAGCCAATAAGCCTTTTTGTGCAGAAACAGGGAATACACTGTCGATTCCAATATTCAACATTTTAGCAGCAGATTTACACTGTGTCGTAATGCTGGCATTAATTGCATTATCGTCTTTGAGTTCATCCCACAAGGTGTCGATTTTATTGAGTACAACAATGCGACCATGTTTAGCATCGCCACCTAAAGGTTGAACATTTTGGGTCCACATCTCCAAATCAGATTTCGTCACACCGGTGTCCGCGGCTAATACAAATACCACAGCTTGTGCGCTGGGTAACATGCTGATGGTGAGTTCAGGTTCATTACCGAGTGCATTTAAACCGGGCGTATCAAGAATGGTTAAACCTTCTTTCAGCAAGGGGTTCGGAAAGCTGATTAAAGCATGGCGCCACATTGGAATATCGACCATAGTATCCGATTCATTTTCTCGGTAGTCAGAAAGTCCCAGTTTTTCAGCAACGGGCAAAGGCACTCGTTTTGTTTTAATTACTTCCTGGAAGGCTTCAGCCATTTTGTCAGATGAACTGGTATCCAGCGTAATCGAGGTCCAGTTAATCGGGTTCAGCTTATGTTCCTGAAGGCTCATTTCTTCCAGTCGAGTTTCGATAGGTAAAAGACGAATATAACTTTCGTTTGCTTTAGCATCATAAAAAAGTTCGGTTGGACACATGGTAGTGCGGCCTGCCTCTGATGGCAGTAAACGTCTATCATATTCAGAGAAGAAAATAGCATTAATAAGTTCTGTTTTACCCCGAGCAAATTCAGCAACAAACGCAATAGTGAGATGATCAGATTTTAGTGTTTCAATGAGTTCATAAATACGAATTTCGACTTCTGCCGAGCTCATTTGATTGTTTTCAAGCCATTTTTGATACTTTTCGATGGATTGAGTGATTTCCGAGCGCCAGCGTCCATATGCTTGCATTTGATCTGTAAAACGGTCAGTTGCCATAGTGTTCCTAAATATGCAGTTAATTTATTGATTTTTAATCATTATTTGTTATTTTTTTGCTAAATTCTACTGTTTGTTTATAGCAATATATTAACAGAAGACGTTAACACTAAGAAATATAACGGCAAATTTGCGAATTAATTTAGTTTAATTAGGCAATAATTGAAATAAAGTGCCGTATTAGATGTACATTAATTGTGGCAAATTATTTTGAGATTATTGTAGATTCAATTCATTGCATTAATACGCGTGCAGCAGGATACATCATTCCTTTTGCCCAATGACCTAGCGGATCAAGTAACAATAATTTGATTAACCATAAACCGACCATTGCAAACATAGGGGATAAATCCATACCTGACATAGGAGGGAGCAGCCTTCTTACCGGGCGTAATACGGGTGCAGTGATTTGAGACAGTAAATTGTTGATGGGGTTATATTGACCAGGATTGATCCAGCTTAAAATGGCTAAAATAAAGATTGAGAACAGGAAAACATAAAATCCTAAAGTGACTAGTTCAATAAATGCATATAGGGTTAAGCCTAAAATATCTGGAGCGGGGAAATTACGTAATAATGTGATAATAAAAAATTCCAGCATTTGCAAAGCAAGCATGATGATAACGGATGCCATATCTATACCCGCAAAGCCGGGAATAAATCGGCGTAAAGGCTTTAAGGGTGGGTTGGTGATTTTCACAATAAATCGTGAGACAGGATTATAAAAATCAGCTCTGACCATTTGCAGAATGAGCCGTAGCATGAAAGCTAAAATGTATAAGCCAAATAAAGTTGAGATTAAAAAAACACCGGCGTTACTGAATGGATTCATATTATTTTCCAAGCTCTTTTGCGAGTTGTTCTGATCGATCGCGCGCTGCGGTCATGGCTTTATTAAAAATATCAATCAGACCTTGTTCCTGGAATACTTTAATAGCCTGTTCAGTTGTGCCACCTGGAGAGGTTACTTTTTCTCTTAATACAGCAGGTGCATCATCCACTTCCAGAGCAAGTTTTGTTGCGCCAAAGCCGGTTTGAATAGCTAATAAACGGGCAGTGTCAGCCGGCAAGCCTAATTCTGCACCGGCTTTTTCCATCGCTTCCATTACCATAAAGAAATAAGCCGGGCCACTTCCTGAAAGGGCAGTAACAGCATCAAGTTGTTTTTCATTTTCAACCCAAACAGTCAGTCCGACCGCACGTAAAATGGATTCTGCAATTTCTTTTTGTATTTCAGATACGTTTGCGTTGGCGAATAAACCACTGGCACCACTTAACACTAAAGCCGGCGTATTGGGCATTGCGCGAACAATAGCTTTGTTTGCGCCTAACCAGTTATTCAGACTTTCACTGGGGATGCCTGCTGCAATAGTTAAATAGAGTGATGAGTCTTTTGTTTTAAGTGATGTTGCAACTTCTTTTAAGGCTTGAGGTTTAACCGCAAAAACAATGACATCACATTCATCAACCAGTTTTTGATTTTCAACAAATGTTTGAATCGAAAAATCATTTGTTAATGCCTTGCGTACATCTTCATTTGGATCGGCAGCAAAAAGATAATCGCTGCTAACGCCGCTGGAAATTAAGCCACCCAGTAAACTGCGCGCCATATTGCCCGCGCCAATAAATCCAATTTTTTTAGTTTTCATATCGGTACTTTAACAATAAAAATCAAAATATTGAACCACGGAGGACACGGAGAAACATTAATATAAAACTCGGTGTACCTCCGTGTCCGCGGTGGTTAAAGGATTTTAGTTCTTTGGCCAAATATTGCTGTGCCAATTCTTACCATGGTTGATCCTTCGGCAATGGCGGCTTCCATATCGTTGCTCATTCCCATGGAAAGGGTATCGAGCTCTATTCCCTGAGATTGTATTTCATCTTTTAATTCACGTAATAAATGGAAGGGTTGTCGTTGTAAATTAAAATCATCTGTTGCTGCTGGAATGGTCATTAGTCCACGTAAATGGAGGTTGCTTAATAAGCTGATTTCTTTAGCTAAAATAAGTGTTTCTTCAATGTTGATGCCGGATTTACTATTTTCTCCGCTGGTATTCACTTGAATACAGACATTGAGTGGTTTTTGTTCAGGAGCACGTTGCTCACTGAGGCGTTTGGCAATTTTTAAGCGGTCTACGGTATGTACCCAGCTAAAATTTTCAGCAATTTGGCGGGTTTTATTGGATTGGACGGGACCAATAAAGTGCCACACGATATCCTTTTCTGCAAGAACCCCTATTTTTGGTAATGCATCCTGCAGGTAATTTTCACCAAAATGGGTTTGATTCGCGTTAAAAGCAGCATGAATATCTTCGATAGGGCGCGTTTTGCTTACCGCCAGTAATTGCACGGAGCCGAATGGACGCGCATATTTTTTTTCAGCATGCGCAATTTGAGTCAGAATAGATTCTATATTTTGTGCAATGGATTTTTGACTTGTGTGTTTCATAATGAGATTGTACTTTAATATGAATAAAACTTAAGAAATGATACTGGCTACCGATACATATCTTGTAATAGTATAAAGATATGTTTTGAACAATTATAAATAACAAAATATAAAGAGTTACCATGGATATTACGGAATTACTGGCTTTTAGTGTCAAAAATAATGCGTCGGATTTACATTTGTCGGCTGATTTACCGCCGATGATTCGTGTTGACGGCGACATACGCAGAATCAATGTACCGGCACTGGATCACAAAACGGTACATAGTCTAGTGTACGACATTATGAATGATAAACAGCGCAAGGATTTTGAAGAGTTTCTGGAAACTGATTTTTCATTTGAAATTCCTGATTTGGCGCGGTTTCGTGTTAATGCTTTTAATCATAATCGTGGTGCGGGTGCAGTATTTCGAACCATTCCATCAAAAATTCTCACTCTTGAACAACTCAATGCACCTGCTGTATTTAAAGAAATTTCAGATGTTCCACGCGGTATTGTATTGGTTACAGGACCAACCGGCTCGGGTAAATCGACTACCTTAGCGGCGATGGTTGATTACAAAAATGATACGGAGTATGGCCATATTCTGACTATCGAAGATCCTATTGAGTTTGTACATGAGAGTAAGAAGTGTCTGGTGAATCAGCGTGAAGTGCATCGTGATACATTAGGCTTTAGTGAAGCATTGCGCTCAGCTTTGCGGGAAGATCCAGATATTATCCTTGTGGGTGAAATGCGGGATTTGGAAACCATTCGTCTTGCTTTGAGTGCGGCTGAAACAGGCCATTTGGTTTTTGGTACATTACATACGACTTCTGCAGCAAAAACCGTTGACAGGATCATTGACGTATTTCCTGCTGCGGAGAAAGATATGGTGCGTTCAATGTTATCGGAATCACTACGCGCAGTTATCGCACAAACACTGTTAAAGAAAATTGGTGGTGGCCGGGTTGCAGCACATGAAATATTGATTGCTACACCTGCGATTCGTAACTTGATTCGGGAAAATAAAGTGGCGCAAATGTATTCTGCTATTCAAACCGGCCAGGGCATTGGTATGCAGACTTTAGATCAATGTTTACAAGATCTGGTTGCAAAGGGTATTGTCAGTAAACAAGATGCGAAAATGAAAGCGATGAATAAAGATGATTTTAATTAAGTTGTAATCAGCTTTAATGCGGCGTTAATATTTATAATAAATATTTTTTAATTTTAATTGCAAAATAAGTAGAAGGTTTGAGTTATGGAGTTTGAATCACTGTTAAAATTAATGGTGCATAAAAATGCTTCTGATTTATTTATCACGGCAGGTGTTGCTCCGAGTTTAAAAATTAATGGCAAAATTGGGCCAGTTACTCAAGCGACATTAACACCGATTCAGGCAAAAGAGATTGTGTTTGGTATTATGTCGCCGGCGCAAAAAGAAGATTTTATAAGAGAAAGTGAATGTAACTTTGCTATTTCTGCTTCCGGTATTGGTCGTTTTCGGGTTAGTGCCTTTATGCAGCGTAATAACGCTGGCATGGTTTTGCGTAAAATCGAAACTACCATTCCTACAATGGACTCTTTGGGTTTACCTCCTATCTTAAAAGAACTCGCCATGACAAAACGTGGCCTGATTATGTTTGTCGGTGCGACCGGATCGGGTAAATCAAGTTCACTCGCTTCAATGATTGGCTTTAGAAATAAAAATTCAACCGGACATATTATTACGATTGAAGATCCGATTGAATTTATTCATCACCATGAAGGTTGTATAGTGACGCAACGTGAAGTTGGCCTGGATACAGTTTCATTTGAAATGGCATTAAAAAACACCTTACGTCAGGCGCCTGATGTTATTCTGATTGGTGAAGTTCGTACCCGTGAAACCATGGATCACGCGATTGCCTTCGCTGAAACCGGTCATCTTTGTTTAGCCACTTTGCATGCAAATAATGCGAATCAGGCAATGGATCGGATTATTAACTTTTTCCCTGAAGAACGGCGCAACCAGTTATTGATGGATTTGTCTCTTAATACACGTGCTTTTGTTGCGCAACAACTCATTCCAACACCGGATGGTAAAAGCCGGGTTTTATCTGCAGAAATTATGATTAATTCACCGCTTATGGCGGATTTGATTCGTAAAGGTGAAATTCACAAGATGAAAAATCTAATGGCCAAATCACAAAACATGGGCATGCAAACCTTTGATCAATCACTTTTTGAGTTGTACAAAACAGATAAAATTACTTATGAAGATGCCATTAATTATGCTGATTCCGCAAATGAACTTCGTTTAATGATTAAACTAGGCGATAGTAAGGGTGTGGGAGCTGACTCCTTATCTGCTTCTTTGGATGGTGTGACAATTCAGGAAACAGAATAATGCATCGTTCCTGATGCAACCTAGTTAACGGATAATTTTTCTTTTAAGAATGCTGTAATTTCTTTAGCTGATTGTGGTTTTGCTAAGTAGTAACCTTGCCCCCGAGCACAGTTTAGTGTGTTTAAATACTTTAATTGTTCTTCAGTTTCTATTCCTTCAGCAACAATATCTATACCTAAACCATGTGCCATGGTAATAATTGTTGAAGCAATCTGCGTATCATCTTTATCTTCAGGTATATTCATAATAAAGGAACGATCAATTTTTAATGTGTTAATGGGCAGCTGTTTCAGGTAACTGAGGCTTGAATAGCCTGTACCAAAATCGTCAATAGACAGTTTTACACCGTTGTTTGTTAATTTATCTAACGTATCTCTGACTTCGTCGGTAATATTCAAAAATATTCCTTCGGTTATTTCCAGCTCTAATTGCTGTGCGGCTAAATCTGCATTACTTAATGCTGACATTACGCTGAAATAAAGTTTGTTGTGATCAAATTGTATAGAAGAAATATTAATTGCAATATGGAGTTGTCCAAGTCCTTGCGATTCCCATTCTTTTGTTTGCTTACATGCCTGCTCCAGCACCCAATCACCAATTGATATTATGAGACCGGTTTCTTCAGCAATGGGGATGAAGTCATCGGGCATAATTAAACCACGTTCAGGATCTTGCCAACGAATTAATGCTTCTACTCCAACAGGCTGTTGGTTCTTTATATTAAAAATCGGCTGATAATAGAGTTGGAATTCATTACGCTCAAGTGCATGACGTAAACGTGCTTCCATACTGAGTCGATTTTTAACGCGTTTAGTTAATTCTTCATTATAGAATTGGTAGCTGTTACCGCCGTGCTCTTTTGCATGATACATAGCTGCATCTGCATATTTTAATAAGTTGTATCCATGCTTATCATCATCGGGATACAGGGCAACACCAATGCAAACGGATGAAAAAACTTCGTGTGCATCTATATAAACAGGAGTATGCAGGCTTCTCAACATGCGCTTGGTGACATGATTAATATAAGAAGGATCAGTAATATCTTGCAGAATAGCGACAAACTCGTCACCACCAAAGCGATGAATAGAATCGTCATTACGCAGACAAGCTTGTAAACATTTTGCTACATGGATAATAAGTTGGTCACCCGCATCATGGCCGAGGCTATCGTTTACCGTTTTGAAACGATCTATATCAATAAATAAAACAGCTATTTTATTATTTTTGCGCTGAGCTCTGTCAATAGCAATTTTTAACTGTTCTAGCAATGAGAGGCGGTTTGGTAATTTTGTTAAAGAATCATAGTAAGCCAGTTCATCAAGTTTACGTTCTGCCTCACGTCTTTCATCTACTTCTGATTGTAATTCATGTGTCCGAATGGCTACTTGTTTCCGTAATAAAACTGTTAATCCAAACATTACAATACTGACAATGAATAAACCCACCACAAGCCAGATTAACCATAGATAAGACTGAGTGTGAGCAGGTTGAGTCATCCAACGATGTATAGCAGAAAAATAAACTGAATCTTTGTCAGTTTTGAATGCAAGTAGCTGCTGATCGATAGCATCAAGTATTACTTTGTTATCGGGGTTGAGTGAGGAATAATGGATATTAATAGGGTTGAATATAATACCTGTTTCGATAAGGTTATATTTACTGCCATTAAGTGCACCAAAAAGGCGATTAGCGACACCTGCATCGATCTTTCCGGCCTGGATATTTTCCATTACATCTCTAAAATTTGCGAGCTCTACAATCTTGACTTTTAAGTTGAACTTTTTAGCGAGTTCACGAAAAGCGCGATCATGTATGTTGTTCTTCATTACGCCTACTCGTTTGCCTTCCAACTCAAGAAGAGAAGGAATATTTGAATCAGGGCGAGAATAAACAAGTCCCCAGTTACTAATAATAGGAACGTGAGAATATGTATATTTTTCGGCTCGTTTATCGGAGTAAGCCATCATAGAGATGATGTCTATCGCATCTGTTTCGAAATTTTTGAGGAGTTCGGAAAACGAGCCTTCTATATATTCAAGTTTCCAACCTCGCTGATCAGCAATTGCCTGAAGAACATCAATTGAAATGCCGTGCCATTCACCTTTATCATCTTTGAAAGCAACGGGTGGATTAGGAAAAACACCGACACGAATAATTTGGCCTTGTTCATCTTTAATGTCGCGTGCAAACACTGAGGTTGCAGAGAGCAAAATAAAAAATAGTAAAAAGGTAAGTTTAGGCATCATTATTCCAGTTTACACATGTCGACCGTTCAGTTACATAAAATAGCCATATATTATAGTAAGTGTTTAAGTTATTCGGCAGGTATCGGTTTGCTAAACAGGTATCCTTGTGCAACCTCACAACCGATTTTTTTTAGAAAGGTAAATTGCCCCTCAAGTTTTACACTTTTTGCTATGGTTTTTTATCCCCAGAGTATGCGCCATGGTAGCAATGGTCTGAGTAACGGGTGTTTATGGGGGTTAATATTTCGAGGTTTAGGAAAAGACCGTGTAGGCATCAAACACGGGGCCATCAACACAAACCCGTTTCATTGCCGGACCTTGTTCGGTTTCAACCTGGACGACACAACCCGCACAGCCACCGACGGCACAAGCCATAAATTCCTCGAGTGATACCTGGCAAGGAAGATCAAATTCTTTTGCCAATTTAGCAACTGCTTCAAGCATAGGGTGTGGACCACATGAATAAATTTCAACTTCATTTAATTGTTCTTTCTTTAATGATTTTAGCCAGAGACGAGCGAGGTCAGTGACATAACCTTCATAAGTACCTGGATAGCTTTGTAAACTGGCAAGACGTGAGGCGATATTCCAGTCATCCAGTAATGGCATTGAGGCAATAACACCATCGGGAATACCGGGCACCATTATTTCTGATGGTTTAGTGGTAAAAGGGAAGGGCACTTCTGAGCCTAAAATAACAAAAGGTTCATAGCCTTTTTTTTGCTGGCAAACATCAGCAATAAAAATCATGGGAGGCATACCGACACCTCCGCCAATGAGTAATGGACGTTTACGTTCAGGTTTAATATCAAAGGCTTTACCAATCGGCCCCATAATATTAATTTTTTCACCGACTTCTCGTTCAGCAAGCAGTGCTGTGCCTTCGCCAAGTTTTTTATAGAGAAAATCAACCCAACCTGATTTTCTGTTAACCCGCATAATTGAAATGGGGCGACGCATCGGGCGTAACGGGTGAACAGTAATATGGGCAAAGCTGCCCGGTTTGGCATTCGCTGAAATTTTAGGTGACTGTACCCGCATGATGAATTGATCACCATCAAAAGCGCTATGCGATAAAATTTCGCAGTCTTCAACAAAAATAGTGTTTCGGTGTTTCATTTAATTTTTACTTAATGTGATTGGTTGGTGTAAACAATTTTACCATTTAATAATGTATGCGTGACTTTACCTTTAAATTCCCAACCAGAAAATTTGCTATTGTGACCTGCACTTAACATATCTTCCGTTTTTAAAATCCAGTTTGTTTGTGGATTATAAATACAAATATCAGCTTTTTCTCCGGCTGAAAGTGTACCAGCATCAATACCGAGTATTTTGGCGGGTTGCGATGTGATGCGATCAATGACATCGCTGAGTGAAAGCTCTTCGCTTAAACGTAATGCTAATGGTAATAATGTTTCCAATGCGCTAATACCGGGTTCTGTTTCACCAAAGGGGGCAAGTTTTGCATCGGCATCATGTGGTTCATGGTCAGAACAAATGGCATTGATATTTCCGGTTGCCAGTGCCGCAATGAGTGCTTCGCGGTCACGTTGGGTACGCAAGGGCGGGCGTACATGGCAGTTACTATCAAAAAACCCAATGTCCATTTCAGTTAAATGTAAGTGGTGTGCGGTAACGTCGGCGGTGACAGGTAAGCCGTCATATTGTGCACGAGCAATCATTTGTACTGCACGAGCGCTGGAGAGATGACAAAAATGAGCGCGTACGCCGGTTTGTTCTATGAGTAATAAGTCACGAGAAATAGCATTGGTTTCAGCTGTTTCGGGAATACCGGGTAATCCAAGGCGCATACTAATTGCACCTTCATGGGCGCAACCATTTCCTGCGAGCCCTTGGTCTTCTGCATGCAGAAAAATAGTTAAGCCACAACTCGCGGCGTATTCCATTGCGCGGCGCATGACTAAATTATTTTTGATGGGAGATAAAGCGTTACTGACACCGACACAGTTACCGTATTTTTTTAGCAGTGCCATTTCACTGAGTTGCTCGCCTTTAAGTTCTGCAGTTAATGCTGCAAGTGTGACAATTTTTGCGTAACCGGCTTCACTGGCTCGTTGGTGTATTAACTCGATTACTGAGGTGGTATCAATAACGGGGGTGGTATCAGGTGGAATACATAAGGTAGTGATGCCACTTGCAGCAGCGGCGCGTGTTTCAGAAGCAATGGTGCCTTTATTTCCTAAACCGGGTTCTCTGAGACGGGCGCGTAAGTCGACAATTCCTGGAATAACATGGCAGCCACTGGCGTCAATGGTTTTTAGTTTATTTTTATCAGAACTAAAACCCTCGGGTTCTATGCCAATAGCGGCAATGCGTCCTTCAGCAATATAAATATCGTGTTTTGCTTCAATGTTATTGGCAGGGTCAATGACAAAACCGTTGCTTATTTTAATGCGCATTAGTTTTGCCCCCCATCTGTAAGCGAGGAACGACCTAGCGCCATTGACATAACGGCCATACGAATGGATATACCGTGTGTGACTTGTTCAAGGATGACGGATTGTGGGCCATCGGCGACACTGGATTCGATTTCAACACCGCGGTTAATGGGGCCGGGGTGCATAACGATGGCGTCGGCTTTAGCGAGTTTAAGTTTTTCTTCGGTTAAGCCAAACATGTGAAAGTATTCGTGTTCGCTGGGTAGTAAGGCACCTTCCATGCGTTCACGTTGCAGGCGCAACATAATAACCACATCAACATTTTGTAAACCTTGTTGCATGTCATGGTAAACATGCACACCAAGATGTGCCGCTTCTTTAGGAATAATGGTCTGTGGGCCAATGACTCTGATTTCAGGTACGCCGAGTGTGTTTAAGGCATGAATTTGAGAACGGGCAACCCGTGAGTGCATGATGTCACCGACAATGGCAACAGTCAGTTTGCTAAAATCTGGTTTATAACGACGGATGGTGAACATATCCAGCATCGCCTGGGTAGGGTGGGCATGGCTACCATCCCCTGCATTAATAACGCTGATATGGGGTGCAACATGTTGTGCAATAAAATGTGCGGCACCACTGCTATTGTGTCGTACGACAAACATATCAACCTGCATGGCTTCGAGGTTGCGTAGCATATCTAGTAAGCTTTCGCCTTTGCTGGTAGCAGAAGTATTAATGTTGATGTTTAAGACATCTGCGGACAAACGTTTTGCTGCAAGTTCAAAGGTGGTGCGGGTTCGGGTGCTGGCTTCAAAAAATAAATTCGCAATGGTTTTGCCTCTTAGCAGAGGAACCTTTTTTATTTGCCGAGCACCAACCGAGGAGAAATTTCCTGCGGTGTCTAAAATATCCAGCAGCATTTGTTTTTTAAGGCCTTCAATAGTCAGAAAGTGGCGTAACTTGCCGTCTTTATCTAATTGAATGTCGTGCTGCTTCATTTAGCCTCCGCAATCGAGAGCGTTAGATTATTTTTGTCACGAGCAAGTTTGATATGCTGGTTTGTTTTTAACTGGATACGTGTTGCTGCAACATCCGCTGATATGGGGAGTTCACGACAGTCTCGCTCAACAAGGACTGCAAGCAGAACGGATGCAGGACGGCCATAATCAAAAATTTCGTTTAAAGCGGCACGAATAGTGCGGCCGGTGTGAAGAACGTCATCGACTAAAATAATATGTTGATCATCAATACTAAAAGGCAAATTTGAAGGCGTTACTTGTGGGTGCATACCGATGCGAGTGAAATCATCGCGGTAAAAGGTGATATTCAGTGTGCCAAGAGGTTGTTTAATGTTTAAATTTTTATGTAATTCTTCCGCAACCCAGGCGCCACCGGTATGAATACCGATCATGAGTGGATTTTCAATATTGCGGGTTTGTAATAGATCACGTAAATCGCTGGATAATGTCTCCAGAAGGGCGGGGGTATCGAGCTTTTGGCTTTCCGGGCGCTCTGTCATTATTGGTTATTTATCCGTTTTTTTGCGTATACGATTTATTTTTTTCATCTTCTTGCAGCGACATCCAGCTTTGCAGGATGAGCTGGGCCGATATCATATCAATTTGTGCCTTGTCTGGGAACATAGAATCACGAAATAGAGAACCGCGAGAACCTGATTGTTCATTCAAGATGCTTTCAGCTTCATTTGAGCTTAATCGCTCGTCCATTAATGCGATGGGGATTTGGTAACGGCCATTAAGCTGGTTCGAAAAGCGCCTTGCTGCTTGAGTCATTGGCTGTTCAGTGCCGTCCATATGCAGAGGTAAACCCACCACTAATAAATCGGGTTGCCATTCAGTAATAATTTTTGAGATGCTTTCCCAGTCAGGTTTATGTTTTATGGCCTTTATGGTGGTGAGTGGACTTGCTGTACCAGTGACTTCCTGGGCAATGGCGATACCGATCCGTTTAGTGCCAAAATCAAATCCAAGCAGGGTGCGTCGAGTTTTAGCCATGACCAATATCAGTTGAGAGTTGTTGTAAGTTAATTCCCAGTGATGCAGCCGCAGCGGTCCAACGTTGTTCGACTGGTGTGCGAAATAATATTTCTTTACTGGCGGGTACGTTTAACCAGACATTTTCTGATATTTCATCTTCTATTTGATCTTTACTCCAGCCGGCATAACCGAGAGTGATAATAAAATGTTCGGGAGGCTTGTTGTTAGCATCATAACCTTCTGCAATGGCCTGAATAATATCCTGAGACATGGTTAAACCAATATCTTTCGTGACGGCGAGGGTGCTTTCCCACTCACCTACCGGTGAATGTAAAATAAAACCACGTTCTGTTTCGACCGGGCCACCGTCAAAAACAGGGTAACTTACTGTGTCTGTATCGGTAATTTCAATCTCCAGCTGTTCACAAAGATCTGCAAAGGTGAGGCTAGTCGGGCGGTTGATAACAATGCCCATTGCTCCGTCGTTATTGTGCTCGCAAATATAGCTGACGCTTTGCTCAAAGTTAGGATCGTTCAGACTCGGCATTGCAATAAGGAAATGATTACAAAGTGAAAATTTATCGGACATTGTTTGTGGTCTCATAATTTTAAAGTATTGATGAGAGACTGCGTTATAGCAAGCGATAGCATATTTATTATTTAAAAGAGGTTTGTAAGCGACTACCCTGTTGGAAGCGCCATACTCGTGGAATATGCAAAATATCCGTATCTTTAAGAATGTCTTTGGTTAAAGGTGGGAATGGTGCGGACATATTTACAATACGCAAAGCAGCCTGATCAAGCTCTGGAAAGCCAGAAGATCGTGTTATTCGGGTAGAGTGAATACTGCCATCAGGGTTAATAGCAACATCAAGTAATAAGCTCCCGGTGAGTTTTTTTCGGGTTACGACGGCGGGATAATTGAGATTGCCGATGCGTTCTACTTTAGTGCGCCACGCATCCATATAACTGGCAAAACGATATTGTTTGGCGTTAGCACCGTGCACCCATGTGTGTTTAGGCGTTTGTTGATAGGCTGTTTTCAGTTTATTAATTTCGGCACTTAATTTGGCAACTTGCTGGCTGCGTTCAAAAAGTTGTGCGGCAGTTAAACTTTTTATGTTGATGGAGGTTTCTTCTTTTAATTTTTGGCTATTGGTGCGTTGCGTAGATTGTTCTACGCTCATGATTTCAGTTTGTTTTTGTGCTTTTTTAACGGGTGGTGGAGACATAGCACGACGGCTATTGGGTGCATAGCCTTCTTCCAGTGTAGGCAATGGATTTGAGAATGGACTACTGGGTCGACTTTTTTCTTGCTGGGTGCCACCACCGAGTTGATTGGCCTGGGCCAGATAATCAGCTTCTTCGGGTGCTTCAATCGAGCGTTGATGAACCAGAGTGACTTCCATAGTAGTAATCACATCACTACTGTTGTCCATTAAATCAAAACTAATACCCAGAATTAATATCGCATGAATGGCAAGAGCAAAAAATATGGTCAAACTCATGCGGTCACTTTGAGTAACGCTGACGGGATTAATTGTTTGGCTGTTCATGCTCATAATTTAATTTGTTCTATGATTTCGCGAGCTTGTTTAAGTTTTAATCGCTTTTTCATGGCAGCAGAAACATGTAGCTTGCCATTCTCATCAATAAGTAAAACATATTTAATTCCCATGGATTTTGCTATTTCAACCCATTGTTTTGGCCCTGCAACAAAAAGAGCGGTTGCAGCAGCATCTGCGGTTGCTGCATTTTGATGTAATACGGTGACAGATTGCGTACCTGTTGCAGGGTAGCCTGTTCTTGGATCAATAATATGATGGAGATGCTTGTCCTGATTGTTTTTATTTTTAAAATAACGTTCATAGTCACCAGAGGTAAATGCGGCTTCATTATCATTAAGATCGAGTAAAGCAATAACGTTCAGCTTTTTATTTGTATGTTGATCCTGATATTTAAAACGTGGATCACGAATGGCAATTCTCCATGGACGATTATTATGCTTTCCTATGACTTTAAGATCTCCGCCAGTATTAATGAGTGCGTTATGGATACCACGTTGTTTTAGATAGTTGAGTAAACGATCAATAGCAAAACCTTTTGCTATGCCACCGAGATCAATTTTTACTGCAGCATTATTATTACTCATTCTAACGCCTTTGATTGTTATATCTTCTAGCGTAGGATTTTGTTTAACCAGCTCTTTAATGGCCTGATCTGAAGGTAAGATTCCGGCTTGTTTATTGCTGTGAAAACCCCATAAAGCAATTAATTTACCAATGGCAGGGTTAAATAAATGCTGACTTTTGATGGCTAAATCTTTAGCAACATGAATAAGTTCTAATACACTTGGTGCAGCAGAAAATTCGCTGGTGTACTCCAGTAACTGATTCATACGCATTAATGAACCTGGTTCCCATACGTGCCAGACACGATGCATTACTTTAAGATCTTCACGGATATATCGAAAAGCTTCTTCGGCCGTTTTATCATCAACGTCGAGTAATGTGACATTAATAATGGTGCCAAAGACTAAAAAATTGTCATGGTACTCGCGAGGCTTTTTTTGCTGGCAAGCGCTGCTAACGATGACAAGCGTAAGTAAAATTAAAAGACGTTTTAAAAAAAGGTGGCGCACGATATATCCTTGAACCTGTTTAATGAGACCGGTGTTTTTTGATTTGATTCATAATCCAATCCATCAACACTGCGCTGATATTAATATTAAACTGTTTATCCAGTTCACGAATACACGTTGGGCTGGTGACATTTACTTCGGTAAGGTAATCACCAATAACATCAATGCCAACAAAGATTAAACCTTTTGCTTTTAACAGCGGAGCAACCTGTTCACAGATCCAGCGATCACGATCAGTCAGTTCAATACCGACACCTTCACCACCGGCGGCAAGGTTGGCGCGAGTTTCACCTTTGGCTGGAATGCGCGCTAATGCATAAGGTATGGGTTCACCATTAATTAATAATATACGTTTATCGCCTTGTTTAATTTCAGGGATAAAACGTTGCACCATGGCCAATGTTGTTCCGTGTTTTGTCAGTGTTTCAATAATTACACCGAGGTTTGAGTCACCGGGTTTAATACGAAAAACTGAAGCGCCGCCCATACCATCTAATGGTTTGAGAATAATATCTTTATGTTCCTGATAAAAGGTTTTGATATGTTTTGCCTGTGAAGAAACCAGGGTGGCTGGCATACATTGAGGAAAATTATTGGTGAAAAGTTTTTCATTGGCATCGCGCAAGCTTTGTGGTTTGTTAATAATGAGCGTGCCTTTTTCTTCTGCTTTTTCAAGAATATAAGTGCTGTATATGTAGTCCATATTAAAAGGAGGATCTTTGCGCATTAAAATAGCATCAAGGGAATTAAGCGTTTGATCTTCTGCTGAATCTAACTGGTACCAGTTGTTTGCATTATTAAAAACTTTTAAAGGTTTCATTTGCGCGCGAGCAACATCATGCGCCATATAGAGATCAGCCTGCTCCATATAAAAAAGCGTCCAGCCACGTGACTGCGCTTCGAGCAACATGGCTAGTGTACTGTCTTTTTTGAAATTGATGTTTCCAATGGGATCCATCACGACGCCAATTTTTAGTGACATAGGTTAAATTTTACTGTTTTGTTGCATAAAGGGCTGTTCCATCAATGAACTATACCGTTAGTTTATCATCAGGTCATGGTGATATTTTCTAAAGTTGATCCGGTGTTTGCCGATAATTGATACTGAGTATTTGAAAAAAAGAGTAGAACAGCGTTATTTTGAGGTATTTTTTAGGTTGGTAGGCACTTTATTAGTGTGTTTTCTAGGATCAGGTTAAAAAACAAAATATTCTATAGATTATAAATACTTATGGAGTATAATTAAAAACTATGTTAAATATGTTAACTAAATGTGACTGGGTTTGCATATTAGCGCTAAAAATATAAAAGTGAATAAAATCATATGGTTAGGTATATATTAGGATGCTGGCAGAACAAATAATGAGTGATGGATTTCAAGGTCTGAAAGTAATGGTGATTGACGACAGTAAGACAATTCGTCGAACTGCGGAAACATTATTGAAAAAAGCCGGCTGTGAGGTTTTTACCGCAACAGATGGCTTTGAAGCACTTTCCAAGATTACGGATCATAAACCGGACATAATATTCGTTGATATTATGATGCCTCGCCTTGATGGCTATCAAACAACAGCACTAATTAAAAATAATAAAGTATTTAAAAATACACCGATTGTTATGTTATCGAGTAAAGATGGTCTTTTTGATCGCGCTCGTGGGCGTATTGTGGGATCAGAACAATATTTGACAAAACCCTTTACTAAAGATGAATTATTAAGTGCGATTCAGCAACTTGTGCTGGATTAGTGTGTAAATTACGGCTGAAAAACAGATTAAATATTTTTCAGAAAGTTAGTTATAAATTTAAGATATAAGAATACAGGAGAAAAAAATGGCTAATATATTTATCGTGGATGACTCACCAACAGAAGTCCATGTTCTTAAAGCAATGCTTGAGAAAAATGGCCACGTAGTGGATTCGGCAGATAATGCAGAGTCCGGTATTAAGCAAATAACAGCAAAAAAACCGGATCTTGTTTTGATGGATGTGGTTATGCCTGGTATGAATGGTTTTCAGGCAACTCGTGCTTTGACTAAAGCTCCTGAAACAGAAAATATTCCGATTATTATTGTGACAACAAAAGATCAGGAGACCGACAGAATGTGGGGTTTGCGTCAGGGTGCAAAAGACTATATTACTAAACCGGTTGATGAAGCTATTTTAATAGAAAAAATCAGTTCTATTTTATAAGTACAGGTTAATTGAATTATGACTGTTGTTTCTAAAGCCTATGCCTTGTTGCAGGATATCGAAGTTAGGAGCCGCACAAAAGCATTAGGTTTGCCTCAGCAAATTGAGGTTAGAAGAACGTGGTCTGGAGTGGGGTTCAGGCTAGGTAATACTTATTTATTATCAAAGTTAGAAGAAGTTGATGAAATTTTGATTGCACCTGAGATGACACGTATTCCTAGTGCTCTTTCCTGGGTAAAAGGTATCGCTAACATTCGCGGCATGTTACTGCCTATTATGGATTTGCGGGATTTTATTGATGGCGAGACAGTACAGTCAGGACGTAAAACACGAATCATTCTGATTAAAAAAGGTGAGTTAGTGTCGGGTTTGATGGTTGATGAAGTTTTTGGCATGCGACATTTTTTTGAAGAAGAACGAACTAAAAATGTACCTGAAGTTTCAGATAACCTGAAAAAATATTTGCAAGGTGCTTTTCTCAAAGGAAATATGCATTGGGGCATTTTTGATATGGATAATTTAGCTGCTGATCCCAGTTTTTTACAAGTGGCTACACAAAATAGATAGAGTGAACAGATTTTTTATAGTGACTAACGACATGTTTTTTGCATGTTGTATTTGAAGGGCTAGGGCATTAAATAATTTTATTATAAGCAATAGTCAATATTTATTAAATGGGCGAAATTATTTGTCGATGGTAGGAGTTAATCATGAAGCGCAGCAGTAAAAACCTGTTTTCGGGCATAAGTTCAAGTCGATTAATGACGTACTTGATTGGAATGTTAATAATAGTAATTATTGCGATGGGGGTGGCTTATAGCTTTGTTGTTATTAAAGAAGCACAAGATCGCGAATATTTAACTCGAATTGGTGACCAACGCGTACTTTCGCAGCAGTTGGCAACAGTGGCGGCAGAAGCGGCGCGTGGTAATATCAAAGCCTTTGCCGTATTACAAAAAGGTCGTGATGACTTTGATGAAACGCTGCAATGGCACACAACGAATGTTGCTGGTCTGGGCATGATGTCAGAGCTTGAAGATCTATGGCTCAGTTATAAAACCAATATTGATACTATCCTTAAGAGTCGTAAAGTTGTTGCTTATATGCGTTCTTTGGTTGGGACAATTAATGAACAGATTCCTAACTTATTAGCGGTGTCTGATGAAGTTGTAACGATTATGGCTGAACAGGGCGCGCCACCAGATCAAATTTATATTGCAACACGTCAGCTGATGTTAACCCAACGTATTTCCAGTAACGTTAACCGTGTATTAGGCGGTGGTGAAGAAGCGATTACGGCAGCAGATCGGTTTGGTCGGGATGCTGCATTATTCGGGCGTGTGGTAGAAGACATGTTGCGAGGTAATCGTAACCTGGGCATTAAACGCATTGTTCACCCGGAATCGCGTGAAAAACTTCAAGTAGTACAAGGTTTGTTTAAAAAATTACGCAAACAGGTGGGTGACATTCTGGAACGTTCACCTGAAATGTTTCAGGTATCGGAGGCAGCAGAAGAGGTACTTGGTTCATCAGAAGCATTGTTAGGCCAGGTTGAAGCTTTATCCGTTGCTTACCAGGGAAGGCTTGAAGGCCGTATTGTGCAAGATTTGGTAACGCTCTTGGGTGCGTTAACTCTCTTTTTGATTGTAGCGTTAGCGTTTATCTATTTCCGTACTTCTAAAAGCCAGTTACAAGCAACAGAGTCATCGCGGGTTGTTATTGAGGAAACCAATACCAGAAATCAAGAGGCAATTTTACGCTTACTTGATGAAATGGGTAACCTGGCTGATGGCGATTTAACGGTAAGTGCAACTGTAACCGAAGATATTACAGGTGCGATTGCAGATTCTATTAATTATACAATTGACGCGTTACGGACCTTGGTAACGTCAATTAATGATACGACTCAACAGGTATCCTCTGCGGCACAACAAACACAGGCAACGGCAATTCATCTTGCCGAGGCAAGTGATCATCAGGCACAACAAATTACCGGTGCCAGTGCGGCGATTAATGAAATGGCGGTGTCGATTGAGGCAGTATCAACCCATGCTGGCGAACTGGCTGATGAAGCGGATAAATCAGTTGGTATCGCAAACAAAGGTGCGGATGCGGTGCAAAAAACAATTAATGGTATGGACACTATTCGTGAGCAAATTCAGGAAACCTCAAAACGAATTAAACGTCTGGGTGAATCATCACAGGAAATTGGTGACATCGTTGAACTGATTAATGATATTGCGGAACAAACCAATATTCTGGCATTAAATGCTGCTATTCAGGCCGCCATGGCGGGTGAAGCCGGTCGTGGTTTCGCGGTTGTTGCCGATGAAGTTCAGCGACTTGCAGAACGTTCAGCCGATGCAACACGACAAATTGAAGCGTTGGTAAAAGCGATTCAAACAGATACCAATGAAGCGGTGGCTTCAATGGAACAAAGTACTTCGGAAGTGGTGCAGGGTGCGCGACTGGCACAGGATGCGGGTCAATCACTTGAAGAGATTGAAACGGTATCAACACATTTAGCTGAACTTATTCGAACCATTTCGGATTCAGCCAAACAACAGGCCAGTGCCGCGATTAATATTTCTGACACCATGAACGTGATTCAGGAAATCACTACGCAAACCTCTGCTGGTACCAATGAAACGGCAGCATCGATTGGTAATCTTGCTGAATTAGCAAATGAATTACGTAATTCTGTTGCTGGTTTCCGTTTATAGATTGTTTGCTTTATAAGCATTCAATTTTAATCATGGATACATGAGAACTTGTTAGTAACTCACGCTCAGGGGAACGAAGTGCCACAAGCTCAATGGCGGTTAAATAAACTTATGCCAATGAGTGATGTTGAGTATGCTTCGTGGCTTACTTTGCTTGAAGAGCGAACAGGAATTACTTTACCTGAATTGCGAAAAAGTTTTTTATTATCAAAGCTTTCTATTCGTATGCATGAACTGGGAATAAATAAATATAAAAGTTATTTTGCTTATGTTACGCATGGCAAAGCAGGGCGTGTTGAATGGGAAACACTGGTTGACAGGCTTACCGTGCATGAAACACGTTTTTTTCGTGATACTCAGGCTTTGTCTTTTATTAAACAGGCGTATCTTGAAAAACTGGACTTTGAAAAAAATAATTCCAGTATTCATGTCTGGAGTGTTGGCTGTGCCACAGGCGAAGAACCATATAGTTTAATGATGTATATAGATAAATACATAACAGATCGAAATGAAAAATGTTATTTAGCCGTTACTGCTTCTGATATTAGTCAAGACGCTTTAACTGTGGGCAAAAAAGCACGTTATCATCGAAACCGTTTTAGTAATGTGCCTGTTGAATATATTAAAAATTATCTGTTAGACGCTGATAAAGATCATTATCTTGTTAATGAGTCTTTACGTAAACGAATTTGTTTTAACCGCCTCAATTTAATTAATATTGATAAAAGTACGGTTGGTAAAATGGAGATCATTATTTGCCAGAATGTACTTATTTATTTTAAACGTGAAATACGTTTAACCATTTTAAACCAGCTTGTTAAACACCTCGTGCCCGGAGGATTATTAATTTTAGGTGCAGGTGAAATAACGGGCTGGCAACATTCTGAAATAAACCCTATAGCATACGATGGTGTCCTGGCTTTTCAGCGCCATCAGACTCAGCTTGATGATGATATTCAAAAGCCGAGGTATGATGCATGAGTACGGTTGATACAAATATACTGCAATGGGTTAAATCTGAAATTGATGAAACCCTGAAGCAAGCACAAGCTTCACTTGAAGCGTATGTTGAAGATACTGCTGATGAATCACAAATGCGTTTTTGCATTAACTATTTGCATCAGGTTCATGGGACGTTGCAAATGGTGGAGTTGCATGGTGCTGCTTTAGCGATAGAGGAAATGGAAAAACTCTCAAAAGCTATTTTTGATAATAAAGTAAATAATAAAGACGATGCATACGAAACATTGATGCGTGGTATTTTACAAGTGCCGGATTACCTTGAGCACTTGTTAGCGGGCAACCCTGATATGCCGGTGGTGTTATTACCATTACTCAATGATATACGTGCAGCCAGAAATGAAGCGTTGCTTAGTGAAGGTGCATTATTCACTCCTGATTTAAACGTCGCCGCCCCAGCGGCAGAGTTTTCAGTTGATAGCGGTGAAGATGGAGGTTTGTCTGCTCTTGCTCGCAAATTACGTCATAACTATCATCTTGGTTTATTATCCTGGTTTCAAAATAAAAATCCTAAAGCTGGACTGGAAAAAATTGCAGATGTTATTAGTCAGTTAACTCAAGCATCCGAGTCTGATGAGGCCCGACGCGTTTTTTGGATCGCGAGTGGTTTGGTTGAAAGTTTAAAAGATGATGGCGTTGATACCAGTGTCGCGGTAAAAATGTTAATGGGGCACGTGGATCGCCAAATTAAAAAAATTATTGATATTGGGGCGTTCGCACTTGATGAAGTTCCTCCTGAAGAGTTAGAAAAAAATCTGCTTTATTACGTTGCATCTTCAACTACATCAGGTGAGCATACAAAAGAGATTAAAGAAGCCTTTAATCTTAAAGATATCATGCCTGATACTCAGGCTGTGGAACAGGCACGCGCTGATCTAACCGCACCTAATGCCGCTTTAATGGAAACAGTGTCCACTGTTATTGTTGAAGATATTAACAATATTAAAGACAAGCTTGATGTATATGTTCGTGCGGATGAGAAAGATTTATCTATGCTTGAAAGCGTTCATGGTTCTTTGACGCAAATGGCAGATACCCTTGCCATGTTAAATTTAGGTGTGCAGCGAGAAGCTGTTTTGAAACAGGCAGAAGTTATTAACGGCATTGTTAGTGGTAATCTGACTGCGGAAGAAACAGAATTAATGAATGTCGCTGCAGCAATGATTGCTGTTGAGAATTCTCTGAGTGAAATGTCAAGCGCTAAAGCTGCTGCATCTATTGAGGTCGCAGAAGGTGTCGATGCGGGTGATGCTGCACTTGCGAAAATGCAGGGTGCTGAACAACAAAAATTAATGCAAACTGTTTTGGATGAGGCTAAAGTTAACCTGGCGAGAGTTAAAGATGCCTTAACTGAATTTAGTAATAATAATGAAGAACGTGAGCAATTAAGCTCTGTTCCTGCATTGCTTGAACAAATTCAGGGTAGCTTAATGATTTTATCATTAGAAGAAGCTGCAAACCTGTTAACGTTAACAACTCATTATATTCGTAATAAACTTATTAACGAAACTATCCCCCCTTCTTTTAGCGATATGAATAATCTGGCTGATGCAATTAGTAGCCTGGAATACTATATGGAATCGTTGATGGGGAACTGGGGACAACCTGAGGCTATTCTTACTGTTGCAGAGCAAAGCTTGCAAGCTTTGGGTATTAATACGGATGTTGTCGCTGAAGTAGAAGAAGATGCCCAGTTAGGGGTAATAGAAGAAGAATCTGTTGAGGCAGCAGATGTTTCTGATAATCTCCCCGAAGTCTCTAATGAAAATATGTCACTCGATGATTTAAGTTTAGAATTGACCGATGTTGCATCATCAGTTGATGATGACATTAGTCTTGACGACATAACATTGGATGAAGGTCTTGAGTTTGAAAGCGAAGAAATATCTGCTGATGAAATTTTAACTAACGATGAAGATTCTATTACTGCGCCGCCTGCAATAGAAATTGAATCTATTCAGGTATCTTCAGTTCCACCTGAGCCGGTTAAAGAACCTTCTTTATTAGATGATACGATTGATGATGAAATTATTGAAATCTTTATGGAAGAAGCAGAAGAAGCTTATGAAACTATTTCGGGACTTCTTCCAGGTTGGATTAACAATACAGCGAATGATGAACCATTAAAAGAAATGCGACGTGCATACCATACTTTAAAAGGTAGTGGTCGTTTGGTTGGAGCAATTGATCTGGGTGAGTTTGCCTGGGCATTTGAAAATATGCTCAATCGAGTGCTTGACAGTACCATTAAAGTTAATCCGGAAATACTTGAATTAATGGAGCGCGGTAAACAGACTTTACCCGATTTGTTTGAACTTTTTAAAATTAATAAAAAGCCGGGGAAAAGCATTTTAACATTAATGGAATATGCTGACGCACTAAGTCAGGGTAAATCAATAAATATAGATGCTGTAGTAAGTGATGAGATTCAAACAGAATCAGTACCTGAAATAAAAGTAGAATCTGAGCCTGAAATAATTACACTTACAGAGATTGAAGAAGAACCCCTGGTTGAAATTGTAGAGGCTGAGTTACCACCTGTAGATATTGATACTGCATTACTGGATATTTATCGAAAAGAAGTTGCTACCCACTGCCATTCTCTTAAACAATATATTGTTGACTGGAATAATGGCGAAACAGAAGCTAGCCATGTTTTACTGCGTGCTTTACATACTTTAACCGGAAGCTCTCGTACTACGGGTGTACAATCGGTAGCAGTAGTTTGTAGTCATTTTGAAAGTTATGTGAAACATTTACAAGATGTTGAGGCAGCACTACCTCAGGTTGCATTAACTGAATTAGAAAATACTATTGAATTAATAGAAAGCACGGTAGATTGCCTTGATCAAGCGGGTGCCGTATTACCTGAGCACGAAGCGTTATTGTCTCGAATTGATAATTTACCTAAAGATATTGAACCTAAAGATATTGAATCTGAAGATATTGAATCTGAAGATATTGCGCCCATCGTTGAAATGAACGATATTGAAGTTGCAGAATCTGTTGTTAACAATGTACCCCTGTCGGATTATGATGAAGAGTTATTGGAAATTTTTCTTGAGGAAGGAACGGAAATTCTTGAAGAAAGTGATCAAATTATTCATGAATGGATATCAACTCCCGACGAAGAGCAATTTGTAAAAGCACTACAACGTCATTTGCATACTTTAAAAGGTGGTGCACGTATGGCAGGTATTGCGGAACTGGGAGATTTAGGTCATAGCATAGAATCACTGTTAACCGCTGTTGTTGACGGACATATGCAGGCATCGAAACCCATGTTTGATCTGGTGCAGCGAGCTCAGGATCGTTTAGTGAAAATGTTGGAGTTGGTACAAGCTCACTCAGGTTTGACGGCGGCAACGGATCTTATTAATGAAGTTGATGCAATGTTAGAAAATCGTGGCATTGTTAGTGACGAAGAATTCGTTTTTGAAAGTGCTGTGGATATTAATGATGAATCTTCGTTAAATTCTCCCATGGTTGAGCTCTCTGAGCTTGAAAAACTTAAAGAAGAATTAAAAATAGATTTAAATGTTGAGGTTGAAAACTCAATAACACTTCCTGATTTAGAATTACCTGAAATTACAGAAGAGGTTGCAAATTCTGAAACAGATATTGCTAATGTCATTTCTCTTGATCTAACTAAAGAAGAAATACAAAAAGTTGCAACAGAAGAAAATGTACCTGATGCCATTAAAGAAGATGAGCATGACCGGCGTCAATTAGGGCGTGTTAAATCTGAACAAGTTCGGGTACGGGCAGATTTATTAGATAATCTGGTGAATTTTGCTGGTGAAGTAAGTATCTACCGTTCACGGTTAGAGCAGCAAACAAATAATTTCCGTTACAACATTACAGAATTTGATGACACGGTAAATCGTTTACGTGAACAATTGCGTCAATTTGAAATTGAAACTGAAACACAAATTGAATATAAGAATGAAGACTTAAGCTCTGCTCAGGAAAATTTTGATCCGTTGGAAATGGATCGTTTTACCACTATGCAACATTTATCGCGCGCTATGATGGAGTCATTAGGCGATTTGGATAGTCTACGTGGTATTTTAAATAATTTGACTCGCGAATCAGAAACACTTTTATTGCAACAATCACGTGTAAATACTGACTTGCAAGAAGGATTGATGCGTACACGTATGGTGCCTTTCTCCGGTCAGGCTGCACGCTTGCGTCGTATTGTGCGCCAAACATGTGGTGAATTGGGTAAACATGCTGATTTACATTTAGAAGGTGTGGATTCAGAACTGGATCGTACCGTGCTGGAACGAATTATTTCACCGATAGAACATATGTTACGTAATGCGGTAGCGCATGGTATTGAATCACCGGCAGAAAGGAAAAAAGCAGGCAAACCTGAATCTGGAAGTATTCATTTTTCAATTTCTAATGAGGGTTCTAATATCCTCATTAAAATTAAAGATGATGGTGCGGGTATTGATCTCGAGGCTATTCGCAATAAAGCGATAGATAAAGGACTAATTAAAACAGAAGATGCTGTTACTAAAGAACAGTTGCTAGAGATGATTATGCAGTCCGGTTTTAGTACTGCCAAATCCGTTAGTCAGATTGCAGGTCGTGGCGTTGGTATGGATGTTGTTAATACCGAAATTAAACAACTGGGTGGTATTTTTAATATTGATACAGAAAAAGATCAAGGGACTACCTTTACTGTTAGCCTGCCATTAACTCTGGCTATATCACGTGCCTTAATGGTGATGATTGGTGATGATACTTATGCTATCCCGTTACTGAGTGTAGAAGGTGTCGAACGTATTAACGCTGGAGAAATTAAAGAAATAATGGCAACGGAAGAAAAAACTTATAATTGGGTTAATGAAGATTATAAGTTTATGCACCTTGGTACTGTCATGGGCACTCATGAAATGCGGCTGGCTGATGATGATAAACAATTACCAATGCTAATGGTTAGAAGTGGTGAACAACGTGCTGCGATTTTAGTTGATAATTTGTTGGGTAGTCGTGAAATTGTGGTGAAATCTGTAGGGCCACAACTTAGTACCTTAAGGGGAATATCAGGTGCTACCGTTATGGGTGATGGTAGTGTTGTTTTAATTATTGATTTGGCTATGTTAATTCGCCTTGCAGCTACTTCTACAGATAAAATTCAAGCTGTTGTGACACCAGTCGCAGTTGCTCCTGAAGAAGTAAAAGACACTACACCTTTAGTTATGGTGGTGGATGATTCAATTACTGTACGTAAGGTCACTACACGATTATTAGAACGCCATGAGATGCGCGTAGTTGCAGCGAAAGACGGGGTTGATGCTCTGGCGCAGTTGCAGGATGTTATTCCGGACATAATGTTGCTTGATGTAGAAATGCCAAGAATGGATGGCTTTGAATTAGCAACGAATATGCGCAGTGATGAACGATTAAAGAATATACCTATTATAATGATTACTTCACGTACTGGACAAAAACATCGTGATCGTGCAGCTTCTATCGGTGTGAACATCTATATGGGCAAGCCGTTTACTGAAACAGATCTTATGGGCAATATAGCTGTTTTAACAGGACAGGAAATATAGAGCCACTTTCTTAATTACAAATTATTCAGTGCATATACCCCCAAATATAATGCAAAACGAAACCGATAATATACGCATTGCCATTACATCTGATTCCGTCAGCCATCGAAATTATTTACAAAGGACGATGGAACATAACGGTATTAATGTTGTATTAAATGAGTCTTTGACTGAAAAATTCATAATTAAACTGGACAATGTTAAAAGTGATGTTGTGCTTTTTGATGTAGAAGCGATAGAAGATGAGCATCTTGAATATTTAGAGCAGTTATTAGAGCAATCAAAAATACCCGTCATTATTAATGATATATCTGCATTAACTCTAAATGAAGCTAAGTCATCATCAAAATGGAATAATAAATTATTAGAGAAGATCGCTGATATAACCGGTAGAACTAGTTGGGAAGCAGATTTTTCAAAAGTAGAACTTTTTGAGCAGTATAATCAGGTTACTGATAAAGGCAAAGATGAGTTAGCAAAAAATGTTTGGGTTTTAGGTGCTTCTTTAGGTGGGCCGGACGCGCTTAAACATTTTTTATCAGAGATTCCTAAAGATTTACCAGTTACTTTTATTGTCGCGCAACATTTAGGTGAAAATTTTGTTTCATTATTAGCAGAGCAATTAGATCGTTATACGGAATTTAAAGTTTTTGTCGCTAAAGAGGGCCATGTTATTAAACACCAGGAAGTATTGGTTTTACCAACAGATAAACGTTTAGTAATTAATCCTATTGGAGCTGTTGAATATAAAACAATTACAGAACTGGAAAATTACAAGCCTTCTATTAATGCCACGATTAATGATGTTGCATTGCGCTATAAAAATAATGCAGGTGCCATTATATTCAGTGGTATGTGTGATGATGGTGTTGATGGATGCGAAGTATTGGAAAAAAAAGGTGGTCAGGTTTGGGTGCAGGATCCTGCGAGTTGTGTGATTAGTGCAATGTCAGAGAGTGTTGCAAAAAAAGTACCAGTAAATTTTAGTGGTACACCTGAAATGTTAGCAAAACAACTTGTAACTTTTTATAAAAATATACATTAAAAGGTAGATAGCGATATGGCAGATACAAAAAAAATAGTTGCCGCAGGTAAAATGGAAGGAGTCATTCATTGTTTAACTATTCCGTTATACGATGAAACAGTTTTGTTACCGAATGCTGCGGTAGCAGAAGTTATTGTTTATAAAGAACCGACACCGATCGATGAAGCGCCTGAATGGTTTCTTGGTTATATTGAATGGCGTGAAAAAAGAGTACCTTTAATTTCATTTGAAGCAATGAGCGGTAAAGAATTGCAAGCGCCAGTACAAAACAGTCGGATAGCGGTTTTAAATACGATTATTGGTAATGCTCAGTTGCCTTATGTTGCTGTCTTGTCGCAAGGTATTCCCAGTCTTGTTGTTGTGCCAGAGCATGGCTTGGAAGACAAAGCTGATGAAGACAACAGGCAGGCTATAGGTGGCTTTGTTGATCTGAATGGGATGAAAGCTGTGATTCCTGACATTGATGAAATTGAGAAACGTTTGACCCAGTTGAGTTTATAATAATATTTTTATTTAAAGTAAATCACCCCAAAGCATTTGAATGGCTGTTATGGCGGAAATAGTAGCTGTTTCAGTACGTAAAATGCGTGGTCCAAATTTTACTATATGAAAATTTGTTTTCTTTTCTAACTCTGAAATTTCTTTAGTACTCAAGCCTCCTTCTGGCCCAATTAGCAGGTTAACGGTATTACTTTCAGGTGTGACTTTTTTTAAAGTCATAGTTGCTATAGGATCAAATACAATACATGTTTCATTTATAGATTTTGCCCATTCTAATAGAGTTGTTGTTGTATTCAGAATGGGTAAAATATTCCGGCCGCTTTGTTCGCAGGAACTGATAATAATTCCTTGCCAGTGGTGCAATCGCTTTTGAATTCTTTTTTCATCAAGGTTAACCACGCAATGTTCTGTAAATAATGGTGTGATTTTTGTTACTCCCAATTCGACTGCTTTTTGAATAGCAAAATCCATTCGTTCACCTTTTGAGATACCTAGCCCCAAATGAATAGATAAATTAGATTCTGTTGTAGAGTTAATATTTTTTCCAATATTGATAAAAGTATTTTTCTTATTAATTTGTTTTATTGAAGCAGAATATTCATTTCCCTGACCATCAAAAACAAATAACGGATATTCTTCTTTCAAACGCAATACTTTTATCACATGTTGAAAACTACTATCTTTTAATTCGACAAGTTTATTAGATTCAAGATGTTGTGAAAGATATATTCTTGGGATACGCATAACTTAAAGGTTACATAATTTATTGGGGAAAAACAAAAAAAAGGCGAAATAATCGCCTTTTTTAACAGGATATAGTTTAGTTTGATCTTATAACTTATTCCAATTACGAATGAGATATGTAATGGTTAAAAAACTAAGACCGAATGCTAACCATAGTTGATTATCATCGTGATAATAATAACCTTTTTCAATAACTTTTAAACTGAATAAATTGTAGCTGGTAAAAATAACACCAATAAGCAATGAAATTGCCTGAGATATTTTAAGTATTAAAATTTTTAATTCCTGATTCATTATTTTCCCCTTTTTATTTATAAAGCCATGATAAATCATTTTATTATGCTATATGCGTGAAGGTGATCACGAAACTTAATTATAATCCGAGATTTTTCCATATAGCCAATGTTGGTGCTGACATATTCATGGTGTAAAAATGTAATCCTGGGGCACCTGCTTCAAGGAGTTGATGGCACATTTCAGTTATGACTTCTTCACCGAATGCTTTAATAGAATCTTTATCATCGCCATAACTTTCAAGACGTTTTCGGATCCAGCGTGGTATTTCTGCGCCGCACATGTCTGAGAAACGAGCCAGTTGAGTATAATTAGTGATTGGCATAATACCAGGAACAATTGGGATGTTTATATTGAGATCTTCACAATCATTAACAAAGCGAAAATAAGCATCAGGGTTAAAGAAATACTGAGTAATAGCACTATTTGCACCGGCTTCAATTTTTCGTTTGAAGTTATTTAAATCATCTTCTGCGGAGGTTGCCTGAGGATGAAATTCCGGATAAGCGGCCACTTCAATGTGAAAGTAATCATTGGTTTCGCTACGAATAAATTCAACCAGTTCATTGGCATATCGGAACTCGCCTATTTCATGCGTCCCTGAGGGCATGTCGCCACGTAAAGTAACAATACGACTGATACCTTTATCCATATAATCTTTTAAGATTTCACGAATATTTTCTTTGCTTGAACCTATGCAGGATAAATGTGGCGCAGCTTGATATCCGGCTTGCTGTATAGAAGTAACGGTATCGAAAGTTCCTTGCTGAGTGCTGCCGCCAGCACCAAAAGTCACTGAGAAATATTTTGGTTTTACTGCACCAAGTTTTTCTCTGACTTTAATAAGTTTCTCAGTACCTTCGGCTGTTTTTGGAGGGAAAAACTCAAAACTAAATTGTTGTGGGTATTGTTGTTGGCTTTCCATATTGATTACCAATGATAAATTAATAAATAACGATAAAGCCGCAACGTTAAAAATATAACGATTGCGACTTTAAAGTTAACAGCAGCTTATTGCTTAATAACGATAGTGCTCAGGTTTGAATGGTCCATCAACTGATACACTAATGTAATCCGCTTGTTCTTTGGTTAACATGCTTAAATGAGCGCCAACTTTCTTTAAATGCAAACGTGCGACTTTTTCATCAAGAATTTTTGGCAGTATATAAACTTCATTCTTGTAGTTTTCTGCATTTTTGTAGAATTCAATTTGCGCCATAACTTGATTGGTAAATGAAGCTGACATAACAAAACTTGGATGGCCTGTGGCACAACCCAAATTAACCAAACGACCTTTCGCTAATACGATAATCTTTTTGCCATCAGGGAAGATTACGTGATCAACTTGTGGTTTAATTTCAGACCATTCGTATTTTTCAAGTGATGCAATGTTAATTTCTGAATCGAAGTGACCGATGTTAGAAACAATGGCTTCATTTTTCATTTTAACCATGTGGTCATGATCGATAACGTTCATGTTACCCGTTGTAGTAACAAAGATATCACCTTGTGAACAAGCATCATTCATATCAACAACACGGTAACCTTCCATTGCAGCCTGTAATGCACAAATCGGATCAATTTCTGTGACCCAAACGGTAGCACCCATACCTTTGAATGCTTGTGCACAGCCTTTACCCACATCACCGTAGCCTAAAACAACCGCAATTTTACCCGCGATCATTACGTCAGTTGCACGTTTAATACTATCAATTAAAGATTCACGACAACCATAGAGGTTATCAAATTTAGATTTGGTTGCTGAATCATTTACATTCATTGCAGGAAAGAGTAACTCACCTTTCTCTTGCATTTCATACAAGCGATGTACGCCAGTCGTTGTTTCTTCAGTTACACCCTTAACACTGTCTGCAATGTCTTGCCAAAGAGTTGCACCGGATTTAATTGTGCGACGTAATACATCAAGAACGGCTTTGTATTCTTCGTTATCATCATCTTTAGTAGCCGGGATTGCATTAGCTTTTTCAAACTCAACACCTTTGTGAACCAACAATGTGGCATCACCACCATCATCCAGAATCATGTTGGGTAATTTACCATCAGGCCATAACAAAGCTTGTTCAGTACACCACCAGTATTCTTCAATGGTTTCACCTTTCCAGGCAAAAACAGGAATATTTTGATCAGCTATTGCAGCAGCAGCATGGTCTTGAGTTGAAAAAATATTACATGATACCCAGCGCACTTCAGCACCTAAGGCAACTAAGGTTTCGATGAGCACAGCAGTTTGGATTGTCATGTGGATACTGCCCATGATGCGACAGCCCGCGAGAGGTTGTTCTTTACCAAACTCTTCACGCAAAGCCATTAAGCCAGGCATTTCAGTTTCGGCAATAGAAATTTCTTTGTGGCCCCATTCAGCAAGTGAAATATCGGCAACTTTATAATCGCTAAAATCAGCGTTCATACGTCATTCTCCTAAAAATAATAAGAATGAGCGCCGTTTATCCAGTAAATGGATCTGCCTTTTCCAAGCCTGACGGATTAAACCGCTGCAGCGCCCCTCAGAAAAAACAGTTTGTTCGAATTAGTTCGGTATTTTAAACGCAAAGGCCGCAGAGACGCAAAGGCCACAATGATTATTTATTGTTTTCTTTGCGTCCTTTGTGTCTTAGCGTTCCTTACGATAATGTCACAGAGTTTAGTTTAAACACCAGCCGCGTCACGTAAGGCATCCGCTTTATCAGTTCTTTCCCAGGTAAAGTCATCATCTTCACGACCAAAATGGCCATAAGCCGCTGTTTTGGCATATATGGGACGAAGTAGATCCAGCATTTTCACCAGGCCACCTGCACGTAAATCAAAGTGTTCGCGTACCAGTTCAACAATACGTGAATCATCAACCTTGCTTGTGCCGAAGGTTTCAACGCTAATCGAAGTGGGTTCAGCAACACCAATGGCATAAGAAATCTGAATTTCACAGCGATCCGCTAAACCGGCAGCAACAATGTTTTTCGCCACATAACGGCCTGCATAAGCAGCAGAACGATCCACTTTTGAAGGATCTTTTCCAGAGAAAGCACCACCACCATGACGTGCCATGCCACCGTAAGTGTCCACAATAATTTTACGACCGGTAAGACCACAGTCACCCACCGGGCCACCAATAACACAACGACCGGTAGGATTAATAAAGTATTTAGTATCTTTATCTAACCATTCAGCGGGCAGGATAGGTTTAATAATTTCATCCATTACCGCTTCAATAATGGCATCTTGCTTAATATCAGGGCCGTGTTGCGTTGATAACACAACCGCATCAATACCAACGGGCTGATTATCGACATAGCGGAAAGTGACCTGACTTTTTGCATCAGGACGTAACCAGGGTAAGGTACCGTTTTTACGTACTTCAGCCTGACGTTTAACTAATCTATGTGCATATGTGATTGGAGCCGGCATCAAAACATCAGTTTCATTGCTGGCGTAACCAAACATTAAACCTTGATCACCTGCACCTTGTTCATGTGCTTCACCTTCATCAACGCCCATGGCGATGTCAGCAGATTGTTTATCAATAGAGGTTAATATGGCACAGGACTCATAATCAAACCCCATGTCGGAATGGTTATAACCAATTTCCTTAATACGGTTTCGTACAACCTCATTCATATCCACCCAGGCTGAGGTTGTGATTTCACCCGCTAAAATGACCATACCCGTGTTAACTAATGTCTCACAAGCAACCCGTGCTTTTGGGTCTTGTTCTAAAATAGCGTCTAAAACTGAATCTGAAATTTGATCAGCAACTTTATCTGGATGCCCTTCTGATACTGATTCTGATGTAAATAAGTGCTCACTCATGTGTTATTTCCTTCATAAAAAAACCCGCTTTAGCCAAAGCTAAAGCGGGTTTTGAAATATGGAACTGTTCCGCTTTAGCCGTATTTTTTAAGCGCCCGCAATCTGTATTCAAATCGGCGCTGTAATGGAGCCTATTATAGGATGTTCAAATTATTTGTCAAAACAAAGGTTTTAAATAATTAAGGCCATATACTATTTTATATGGCCTTAATAAGGTTAAAAAGCATCTCTTTTAATATCCCCATACACTTGCGAGTAATTTTTCATAGCCTTGATATGTTTTTGCATTAGTGGCTTTGAAGGCAGATATTTTAATGGCATTTAACATGGATTTGCCACTTGAGGTTGTAGATGCCTTGATTAATGCAACACGTATTTTGTTTTGTAATTTTTCGCCAATGTTAGGTGAAGCAGAAACAGCCATACGAGGCGTCATTTCAGAGGTGTTTACAGTGTTTATGTTTTTGATATTACTTAACATGGAGGTTGGCACCAGGGCAGCATAATATTTGCCTCTTTG
This sequence comes from Gammaproteobacteria bacterium, assembly GCA_030617815.1. Taxonomy (GTDB): domain Bacteria; phylum Pseudomonadota; class Gammaproteobacteria; order UBA6429; family Thiohalophilaceae; genus JAGLTQ01. The sequence continues at coordinate 4,489 of JAUWUS010000006.1, read as the reverse complement.
TACCGCTTTAATAGCTTTTTCAGTTGAGTTTGTATTCGTAATGTTTGGCTGTTGTGCAGGATTCGGAAACATTTTTGCAAGATGCATAGAGCCTAAACTGGGTGAAGGTAAAGTAATCAGTTTTTTACCAACTAGTTTTTTGTAATCCGTTAAGTTTTCATTTTTATTAGTAATAATACTAAAGCTTTGTGTGTTAGGTATTTTTGCCAGAATGGTGTAATCCATATGCTTAACACGATAGTCGGTAAAATGAGCGTCATCCAGAATAAGGTCATATTGTCCTTTTTTCATTTTTGCCCAATATGAGATAAAGCTTTTGGCTGTCACTATGTTAAACGTATGTCCGGTTTCTTTATTTAAGTAGTCTGCCATGGGTTGATAAATTTCTTTCATTTTTGCCGGGCTATGAATAGGTTGTACAATAAAATCGTATTGCGTGGCAAAACTGTTTGAACAGAACATTAAGCCGGCAATAATGAGTAGTTTTTTATTGTGACGAATTAGTTTGTCAGAGCGTGATGATAAAAACATAGAAATTCTCCATTTTCTTGTGTGGTATTTTTAGCTAATGCACTAAAAAACTCACAACTATTTATTATTGTTTTGGAAAAAACACTAGAAGTTTAAATGATAAACAACTTATATTTTCCCCCATACGCGATACTGAAATCTTTTACTGTGTAAGTAAAATTTTCAAGAACGGGGGAATAACTTGAAAATTGTTGTGTCGCTAGAGTTGTTTTCGGCTGTGGGGAGAAAAACTGAAATATTTTTAAAGTATTACTTTTAAAATGTGAAGCAGTCGGCATAGTTGTTGTGAACTGGTTTTAAACTTATGTTTTAGCTCCTTATTCTGGCTGCATTTAACAAGTTTAAAGTGAAACAAAAATAGTTAGCCTGGAAGGTAGCTACCTGTAGTAATGTTAAAACGTTCTTTAAATGCTTTTAATACTGTTAGATTTATTTGTAACCCCACACATCCTTCAATAGTGATTCATAACCCGCGTAGGTTTTATTACTGGCTTTTTCAAAACCTGCAATATTGAGTATTTCGAGGAGTTTTTTACCTTCTGCTGAGTTATTCGCGCTAAGCAATGCGTCGCGAATTTTATTCCTGGTTATTTTATCAACTCGATTAGAAGCAGAGATTGCTAAGTGAGGTATTGGATCGGTAACGGTAATGGTATTTACACTGCTATCGCCACTGATTAATGCAGTTGGAACTAATGCTGCATCCACAGTTTTTGATTTTAATTTTTTTAGCGTTTCTGGAAAATTATTAGTCCCAATAATGACAGGTTGCCTGATTGGATTTGGAAACATATGAAACAAGCGTATGCCCGCAATACTGGGTGAGCCGACTGTAGAAATACGTTTACTGGTGAGTTCTTCAGGGTCAAAATAAGCTTCGTCTTCATTTGCAATTAAGCTGAAACTTAACGTATCGTTAATTTTTGTTAATATCGTATATTTCAGATTTTTAACGCGGTAATCGGCAAAATGGGCAGCATCAAGTGCTAAATCATATTTTTTATTTTGACGTAATTCTTCCCAGTAAGTCACAAAGTTGGAAGTTGCGTAAATTTTTATTTCATGTCCAGTAGCCTTGCTCAGAAAAGCGGCCAATGGTTGATAAAATTTAATTGTTCTTTCTTTAGATAAAATAGGCTGGACAGCCAGAACAAAGGTTTCCGCTGACGCGGTTTTTGCCTGGTTTAGCAAAGCAAAAAGAAATATAAAACCTAGTACAGAAACCAGGTAATACTTTTTTCTACGATTACCATTGAAATGAATATCATTTGTCATGTGAATTCCCCCCCTTGAGTACCCTTGGTGGCGTCATCCATGATAAATAAGCTAAATTATGGTGGTTCATTGTAATTATCGGCATTTTTCGCGATAACCTTAGTTATTTAGGTGTTTTTATGCTAAATAACGTAAAAAACTGCATTTAATACATAAAAGAAACGATTATTTTGGAGAGAGATTATGGTGAGTTTAGAAACCCCAGTATGCGAATTTGACAAGCCAGCAGTGGATTTTTCACTACCGGGTGTTGATGGAAAGAACTGGTCTTTAACGAATTGTGCGGGCGAAAAAGGCCTGCTGGTGATGTTTATTTGCAATCATTGTCCTTATGTTAAAGCGATTCTTAACAGGCTTGTACGTGATATTAAGGCTTTGGAAAAGCTGGGTATTAATACGGTTGCGATTATGTCGAATGATCCTACAGAATATGTAGAAGATTCTTTTGAAAATATGCAGAAAATTGCCCGGGAATTCGGTTTTTCTTTCCCTTATTTATTAGATGATTCTCAACAAGTGGCTAAAGCTTATGGCGCGGTGTGTACGCCTGACTTTTTCGGCTATAACGCAGATTTAAAGCTGCAATATCGTGGCCGATTTGATGCCAGTCGTAAGGAAACCGCCGCTGAAGATGTACGCCGGGATTTACTGGAATCTATGCAGGAAGTGGCCGAAACAGGTAAAGGGCCTGCAGAACAGATACCCAGCATGGGCTGCTCAATAAAATGGAAAGAATAGCTAAAATTTTTAATTTTTCTGCTTTATCTCCCACTAAATCCGCATAAATTCAGCTTATCTATCCTTACTAAAGTCTTATTAAGGCGTTGATTTGGCTTGCCCGCAAGGGGTAAAAAATGGGAGAATTGCCGGCTCCATTTTCCACTGCCGAGACTGATTAAAAGTCGGTGTTAGTGGGGAGTAAAAACGAAGATTATTGCGATATTTATATCCGCTTCAATCCCGTCATTTGGAACCAAATTTAGAGCTGTTGCCAGCGTTTTTTACGGTAATAGTAGAGCCATTTATTGTATTAAAAACAAATACATAGCGGCTAATAAAGATTTTTAATTTTAAAATATAAACGTTAGGGAGAGAGCTATGTCATCTCGCAAAGAACTTGCTAATGCTATCCGTGCTTTAAGTATGGATGCAGTTCAAAAAGCCAATTCAGGCCATCCGGGTGCCCCTATGGGTATGGCGGATATCGCTGAAGTTTTGTGGAACAGTAACCTGAATCATAATCCAGCTAATCCAGACTGGAGCAATCGTGACCGTTTCGTTCTTTCGAATGGCCATGGTTCTATGCTTATATATTCATTATTGCATTTGACCGGTTACGACCTTTCAATTGACGATTTGAAAAATTTCCGTCAGTTACATTCTAAAACACCGGGTCATCCTGAGTATGGTTATGCGCCAGGTGTTGAGACTACTACTGGTCCTTTAGGCCAGGGTATTACGAATGGCGTTGGTATGGCGATTGCTGAAAAAGCATTGGCTGGCCAGTTCAACCAGAAGAATCACAACATTGTTGATCACCACACTTATGTGTTCCTGGGTGATGGTTGTTTGATGGAAGGTATTTCTCACGAAGCCTGTTCTCTTGCCGGTACTTTAGGTTTAGGTAAGTTAATTGCGTTCTGGGATGACAATGGTATTTCTATCGATGGTCACGTTGAAGGCTGGTTCACTGATGATACACCTAAACGTTTTGAGTCTTACGGCTGGCATGTGATTGCTGATGTTGATGGACATGATCCGGAAGCATTACAAAAAGCGATTGATACTGCGAAAGCAATGACCGACAAACCTACCATGATTTGTTGTAAAACAACCATCGGTTTTGGTTCTCCAAACAAAGCTGGCAGCCATGCTTGTCACGGTGCGCCATTAGGTGAAGAAGAAATTAACCTGACTAAAGCAGCTTTAGGCTGGGATCACGCAGCATTTGAAGTACCTGCTGATGTTTATCACGGTTGGGATGGGAAAGAAAAAGGTGCGAAAGCAGAAGCAGACTGGAATGAAAAATTTGCAGCGTATAAAGCGGCTTACCCTGAATTAGCAGCTGAATACGAACGTCGGATGGCGGGTGATTTACCTGCAGACTGGGCAACTAAATCTGCTGAATATATTGCCTCTGTTAATGCGGATGCGAAAAGCCCAGCGACACGTCAGGCATCATTAGCGTCTATCGAAGCTTACTCACCAATGGTTCCTGAACTGTTTGGTGGTTCTGCAGATTTGGGCTGTTCTAACCTGACCGAATGGTCTGGTTATAAGCCAATGATCAATAACGAAGAAGCTAACTACCTGAACTATGGTGTTCGTGAGTTTGCTATGTCAGCAATCATGAACGGCATGACGTTGCACGGTGGTATAATTCCATTTGGGGCTACCTTCTTAATGTTCTCTGAGTACGCACGTAATGCTCTGCGTATGGCTGCCCTAATGAAAATTCAAAGCATTTTCGTATTTTCTCATGACTCAATCGGTCTGGGTGAAGATGGTCCTACGCATCAGCCAATCGAGCAAATTCCTACACTGCGTATGATTCCTAACATGGCTGTATGGCGTCCATGTGATGCAGTTGAATCTGCGGTTTGCTGGCAGCAGGCAATTGAACGTAAAGACGGTCCATCTACACTGATCTTCTCTCGTCAGGGTCTACCTCATAATGATCGTA